>DMQW01000314.1 GCA_003455565.1 Limisphaerales bacterium | reverse complement strand
ACTTCGCGGCGCAACGCGGCCAGTTCATCCACCTCCACAATTTCCAAGTGGCCGCCAAATGTGGCGCATTGCAACGTCGTGTCGGAATAAATGTCCAGCATCCCGCCGTAATAATGCCCCATCAAACCGAGGCGATTGTGGAACATCGTGTGCGCGACACGCGCGGCTTCGATCCACGCATCCACTTCGTTCCAGCAAACCGGATCGTCGTGCAGCATCCCGGTGACTTGATGAAAATCAATCCGCGCGCGGCTGAAAACATTGGCGATTTCAGGAACCGGACACGCGGCGCAATGTGCCAGCCAGTCGCCGGTCATCACCGTGCGGTCGCCCATCGCGTTGAACTTTTCGTAATCAATCGCGGCTGCCGGCGCGAGGTTCAGGATGACGACGGGAACTTTTGCGCGTTGCACGACAGGCAGCACGGTCGAGGAGAGCGCGTAAGTCGTAACGTGAAGAAAAATCAAGTCCACGTCCGCCGCGCGAAATTTGTGGCCGGCCTCCAAAGCCTTTTTTGGATTGTCAATGAGACCAAGATTCACGACCTCGACGCCGGGACGTTCGAGTTTTTTCTGGACAGCGCGGACGTAGCCTTCGAGACGCGGCTTGAGTCCTTTGAACTGCGGCCAGTAAGTGTCGAGGCCGATGCCGAAAAGTCCGACGCGAAGTTGACGTTTCATTTGGAGTATTTTGAAAAAAATGTTTTCTGGCGTAGCAGCCGAGGTGACGAGGCTCAAATTTTGTTGGAAATGTTTATTTGTTTAGAGCCTTCTCACGTCGGCTGCTACTTATTAAACGGGTTTAGCCCGAAATCAAAATTGTGTTGGCGTATTGCGTTGTGTCGCCGGTGCGGATGAGGCCGATGGCGTGCGGCACGCGCTGCTTGAATTCGACGTGCGGCTCGAACGTTGTTGGCACGCCTTTGAGCGCGGCGGCGAATTTCTGGCGGATGGACGCGGTGTTGTTCTTCAAAAACTCCTCCGCCTGGAACGCCTGCGTGAAATTGTGGTTCGCGCGCACGGCGGCGATGAGTTGCAGCACCGACGGCAGATCGTCCACCACGGAAATGTCCACCGTCTCGATCATCGGCCAGAACGGAAAGCCGCGGTCGGCGATGACGAGGGCGTTGGTGTGCCGCACGCGGGCGAGCAGCGAGAGGACTTGCGGATTGAGAATGCCGTGGTTGATCATAATTCAGGCGTCAGGTTGAATACTCAATTCTGTGGGATTGACAACGGAGTTTGCCGCAGACAAAACAGGCTGAAATGCCGGCGATTAAAAACTGCGGCTTGCCGGCCAAGAGCCACGTCATCGCTCTCAAGACCAATCACATCAGCCCATAAACCAAAAGCCGCCAGAACAAGTTTCATGGACATTGGTTAATCGTTTTTAACTTCACATGCAAGCAACTTGACATATCCGTTGCCCCAACAATGCCGTCTGTATCATCGGTCCACTCCCGTCCCTAGTTTGCCCGTCTGCTTTGATGCGAAGCAGAACGGCTGCAGGTTATTGAGATTAGTCATGGGCGCGTTACAATGGACGTTTCGATTTCACGCGACCAGGCCTCTCGTCCACTGCTTTTGCACCTGCGGGCGCCGCCAAACCTAAAATAAAAACCGCGCAACCAAATTGGTTGCGCGGCATGAAAGAATTTCAGAATCCACACAGTTGTTATCCGACCTGCGTCCGGTGTCGGCGGAGGAGCAGGATTGCGCCTGCGAGTCCCACTCCCGCCAATGCCAGCGTGGACGGCTCTGGCACCGTTGTTGTGATGTCCAGTCCCCAGTTCACCACCGTGCTTTGCCCTCCTGCCGACATGTCCGCCAGAAACAAGGTCCAAGTTCCGTTCGGGTTGGTTCCGTCAAGCGATCCCAGCAGCGCACTTTGCGGCGCCCCAAAGAAAGCCGACGGAGTGCTCGCCGGATCTATCGCCACCCCCTCCGGCTGCCAAGTGCCGGTCAATTGCCCGGTTCCGTTGAGGACATAACTCAAACTCTGGTAATACTGAATGCTGCTTGCTGCCGTATCCGAAAACGTCACGTTGATCCCTGGATCCGAATACCCAAACTGGCTTGTGCTGTTGCTCACCCCAACCCGATTGAGCAGAACCGCAAGGCCCCCGTTGGGTCCGGCCAGATACGCATACAAATCCCCATTAAACCCGCCGTTGATGTCCAATGCCACGTTCACCGACGAGATGTTCCCGCCCGCCACCGTCAGGTTTGTCGAAAGCGTCAACCCGAGCGCATTGTTATCGGGCACCGGTTGATTCACGGCAAAAGTGAAGCTTTGCGCCAGAGCCGCTGTGCTCCAGAGCACCGTCGCCGCGACCGTTCCTAGAAGTTTGATTGATTTCATAATCTTAATCGTTCAGCGTTTGGTTGGTTCCTGTTTATTGTGGCGGCGTCACCGAATACGGATAGTAGAGCCGGTAAAAGATCAGCGGCGGATTGGTCTGATTTGCGTCGGTGAAACTCCAGGTGCCATCCCCGCTGGTGGTCACGGTGCTGGAGGCCTCGTCCGGCCCCGCGTTGACCCACGGCCCGGTCACGCCCGTCGTGCTGCTCTCCACCCCATATATGTAACCAGGAATCCCGTGCCCGCTGAGCGCCGGATGGCCGCTGCCATCCACCGTCGGATTGCTGATGGAGCCGCCGGCACCCCCGACGCTCACTGCCGACTTGAACAGCACCACCAAGCTGTTGCCGGTGCTGCCCACGAAAAACTGGCCGCCGCCCAGCGGATTGGAGAAGCCGCTGGTGTCCACCGTGAAGGCGCTCGCGTTGAAGTTCGTCACCGTTCCCGTGGCGATGGTCCAGGTGTAATTGGTTGTGTTGTCAAAATTGGCCGCGTTGCCCGCCGCACCCGTTCCGTCCAGCGAAACCAGCTTGATCGTGAAATGGTTGCCGCTGCTCGCCTGCACACCGATGTTGCCGGAAACCGCCAGACTGTCATTGCCCACGCCCGCCCCGCTCGTGGCGTCCTGCACCTCCACCGAATACGTCCCGCCGCTTTGCAACAACACGGAACCCGTGTCGGTCAACTGTCCCACGCTGGCGCCGGGCGCCACCGTCGCGCCACTGCCCACCGCCGTCGTCCCCACCACCGTTCCTTTTCCCCCCAGCGTCTGGCCGCTGGCCAGGGCCAGCGTGCCGTCGCTGCGACCGCTCACGTTTAATGTCGCGCCGGCGGCGATCTTGATGTTCGCGCTGTTGGCCATCGAACCGCCGTCCACCAAGGCCAGCGTCCCTTGCGCTATCGTCGTGTCACCGCTGTAAGTGTTCGCCGCCGAAAGCCAGTAGGCGTTTGCATTGGTTTTGGTCAACCCGAAGGAACCGCCCTGTTCGGAAATGACGCCATTGATGTGAGTGATGCTGGTGGCATTGGAATTACAATCAAGGATTGAGTCGGCCGTGAGCGTGATCGGCGAATCGTTGGTTGCGCCGGGCGTGCCATTCAAGTCCTTGAGCGAACCGCCGTTCAACACGATGGGGCGGGTGATTGAACCCTGCCAAGAACGATACATGCCCAGTGCGCCGCCGGCATTCACAGTGATCGTTCCGGTTCCGTTCACGGCAGCACCGGTTTCAAACGACAGCACGCCGTTGTTAATGTCAATATTACCATCCGTCACGATCACGCTGACCATGCTCATCTGGTTCGTGCCCGTCTTGGTCAGTGTATGGCCGGCCAGATCGAGGTTGGGGCCGGGGCTGCCGCCGCGCATGTCCCAACGGCTCCCGCCGCCGACGGTCGCATCGGCGGTCAGCGTGATGTTTTGAAAGGCGTTCTGCTGATTAAGCCCGCTATTGTTGATGATCGCCCCGTTGCCATCCGGGCCGGAACCCGCGACGTTGAACTGCTTGGCGCCGAAACCGCCGGCCACATTGGCGCTCGAGATGCTGGTGAGATCGAGCGAGCTGCCCGCTGCAATCGTGACCGTGCCGCTGTTCAAGGCGCCCAGCGCCGAGAAATTGGCCACTTGAATGGTTCCGTTTGCGATGACCGTGTCGCCAGCGTAGGAATTGCCCCCGCTCAACGTAAGGATGTTGGTATTTGCTTTGATCAATGTCCCGGCGGAACCACTGATCACATTGGCCAACGTGACATTGCTGGTCTGATCCAACGTCAACGACCCAGCATCCAACACGATATCGCCGCTGAAGTCATTGGCTCCGCTGTTGGCGATGGTCAGGTCGCCGGAGCCTTCCTTCGTCAGGCCCGTCGAGCCGCTGATCCCGCCGGCGCCGATGAAGGCGTAATGGGCGGTCGGCGTTCCCGCCGTGTTGCTGACCGTGAGGCTGCCGGGCGTGATTACGGTGGTCAGATTGATGTTCGTCTGGCCGGTTGCCGAGTCATCGAAGGTCACGAAATCACCGGGGAAGGTCGCGTAACTGCCCTGGACGTAAGTCGCCGCGCTCGCGCCGAGCAGCCAGTTCAATTTGGCGGTGTCCCAGTCTCCGTCAACATTGCCGTTCCAGGTGATTGAATTGGGAAGCGTCGGGCCGTTGGTGACTACGATATCAATCGAGGAATTGGCCGTGTTGTTCGAAATATAACCGGTGTAGGTCGAAGGCAGCGCGCCCAGGACAAAGGAACTGTCGGAGAGACCGCTTTGGGCAACGTAGCTGATGACCGGAAACTGGGCGGCGCTGTAGCTCGTGAAACCCGGCAGGGACGATACGGTAAGGGTGGTCGTTCCGCCGACCGTCAGCGTGCCCGCCGCGGTTGGAGCCGAAGCGCCGGCGGGCAGCGTCAACGCCGCGGTATCGGCGAGAGAGAGACTGGTGATGGTGGCTGAAGAGCCAATAATCAACGCGCCGGGACCTACTGCGACACTGGCTGTGCTGAAAGGATTGTCCCACTCTAAAGTGCCGCCGGTGATGGTGATGGACGAGCTTCGTGAAATTGAGCCGGAGCCGGTCAAGGCCAGCAGGCCACCGCTAACGGTGGTTGGACCAGTGTAAGTATTGTTGGCGGTGAGATACCAAGTGCCCGTGCCGGATTTGTTGACCGATGCCGCATAGCCGGGACTGCCTAATGGCTGGCCACTATAGTCCACAATCGCGCCGCCAACAACATTGCTGCCCGTGTTGGATCCCGCGAGATTGACGGGTTGCAGATCAGTGGTCGCACCGCTTGAATTGTTCGCTTTGAAGCCGCCGCTGAACGACAAGGTGGCCGTCGGTGTGGCGGAATTGTTCTGCAACGTCGTCCCCGCGCTGGTGTGAAGGCGAATCTGATTGCCAGTGAATGCCTGCGGCTGGGTAACCGTGCTGGTAAGCTGGATGACGCCGCCGCTGGTCAACCGGGCCGTGCCGCCCGTAATGTTGATGGTGTAGGCCGAGCAATCCGCCGTATCAAATGTAACATTCTTGATGTTCCAGTTTGAAGCAATCTGGAGAGTTGTTATGGAACTGGCGACATTAAAAGTGGCGGTGTCACCGCTGCTGGTGCTGGTGCCGCCCGGCCAAAGGCCAACGCCCGTGCTCCAGTTATTATCACCTGCACCGGCCTCCCACAAATTACTTGTGGGTGCCACGTTCCAAGTCGCGCTGGCCGCCTGGGCGAAGTTCGGAGCGAGGCACGCGCCCAGCACAACGGCCAAAGCCAGCGTTGCGCGGAGCGGAATCAATTGATTTTTAACAAGACGGGATTTCATGGGGTTTGTTGTTTTACGGGTTGGCACTGGTGCGGCTGGTGCAAAAATGCTCGTGATAATGGTGGTTCCAGTTATTTGGATGAACATGACATTACAAGGAAGTGGATGGCGTTTGCCATAGAACATTTGTTCTACCCGCCTGCCACCCGGCACGGTCAAGCGCGCCTGGCTCTGACCGCCCAGACTTCCGCCGGCGAAAGCACCCCGGCGAAGGGCGGGTTTTGACGGAGCCGCTGGGCGTCGTCTGTTTCCGCGCAAAGCAAATCACAAACCTCATCCACCAGACGGGCGAGCCGGGCCGGACGCTCGGCATAGCAACGGAGCCGTGACCGGGCGGAGGCATTTAGCGCGCGAGGTTGGCGCGGGCGACCTCCAGCAACTCGGGACGCAGACGCAGACAATCCGCCCCGCAGCGGGCCAGTTCCAAGCTTGCTTCATCCGTTTGGGAATGTTTCATGTTGACGGAATGGACGGTTCAGTCATCCGCAAAACGCCCGTGCCTCCCAGCTTCATTTCCGTCGCTTCAATGCGCCAGCAGCGACACGCCAAGCTTCAAAAGTTTTCGCACGTCGGCGTCAGTCTTCGCCTCGGCGTAAATGCGCAGCACCGGCTCGGTGCCGGAACCGCGCAGCATCAGCCACGTCGAATCTTCCGCCACGAACTTCACGCCATCGCGGGAATCCACTTTTGCCAGCGGCGAGCGCAGGAGTTTCTTTGGCGGACTGGCTTTCAGAAATTCCATGAGCGCGGCGCGTTTCTCCAACGGATAATGCGCGTCGAATCGCGCGTAACAGTGCGGGCCAAATGACCATTCCAGGTTCGCCCAGAGTTGGTTGATGGAGATTTTCTCCATCGCCAGCATTTCGAGCAGGAACAAGCCCGCCGCCAAGCCGTCGCGTTCGGGAATGTGGTTGGCGAAGCCGACCGAGCCGCTTTCTTCCGCGCCGAACAGCGCGCCGGGCTTCATCAATTCCGGCGCGATGAAGCGGAAGCCGATGCCGACTTCGGTGAGCGGCAGATTCCACGCGACGCACATTTTGTCCACCATCGCCGTGGTGTTGAAAGTTTTCGTCACGACGCCGCGACCGCCGCGATTGCGCACGAGATGATGCAGCAACAGCGCGATGACCTGCTGGTTCGTCAG
>DMQW01000168.1 GCA_003455565.1 Limisphaerales bacterium | reverse complement strand
CTTTCGGCAGAAAGCCGCCATCTGAAATGCTCCGGTCCGGTTTGCGGCGCTCTGCCGAGACGCCGCTACACCCGCCGAAAATAATTCAAAATAGTTTGTCCGGTTTCCGGCTTCGGCGGCCAAAAGTCGTTCGCAAAATTTTCTGCGCATAGCTTGTCCAAATAAAATTTCTTCGCCAGTCCGCAAAACACATTGCCGTCCGCCGCCGGAAAATTCACCATCGCCCTTGTGAATAAAATCTGGCAAACTGATTTAGCCGTCGCGCAAACGCAAATCCTCGCGCGCAGCCTGAAACATTTTACGCAACGCGACCTGCTGCCGGGCGATTTTCCACCGCCGGAACTCGCGGAGAAAATTTTCCACGCGCCGTTCGTCATCGTGTCGCACGGCACGGAGGCCGACCCGGTTTTGAACTTTGGCAACGCCGCCGCGCTCGCGCTCTGGGAAATGTCGTGGGCCGAACTCACGCGCACGCCGTCCCGGCTCACGGCGGAAGCACCGGACCGCGAGGAACGCGCCCGGCTGCTCGCAGCGGTCGCGGCACGCGGATTCATTGACGATTATTCGGGCGTGCGCATTTCCAAAAGTGGCCGGCGCTTCCGTATCGCGCGGGCAACCGTGTGGAATCTGCTGACGGAGGACGGCCAGCCCTGCGGTCAGGCGGCGATGTTCCGCGAGTGGGAATTGCTTTGAGGATTGCGCGCGGCGAATTAACCTTGCCCCCATTGATGGACACTTCGCCAAACCATTCTGCCGGAACCCGCGAGCGAAAAATTGTTTTTTTTCTCGGCCTGATCGCGGCGGCGCACGTCTTCATTTTTTCCGCCACGTTCCCGTTTTTCAACATCGTGGACGAGCAGGTTCACTTCGACCTCGTGGTGCGTTATTCGCAGGCCGACATCCCGCGCTCGCTCGCGCCGCCGAGCGCCGAGGCGCTGCCGTTCATCGTGATTTTTCACACGCCGGAATATATCTGGCCGCCATCCTCGCAACCCGGCGGACGCATCGCGCCGCCGCCCTGGACGCTGCCGATGAGCGTCATCGCCGACAATCTTCTCGCCAAGGAAGCCATCTGGAAAGAAAAGGTAAAAAATCACGAAGCCTCGCAACCACCGCTGTATTACAGCCTCGCGGGCGCGTGGTGGCGTGCGGGAAAAATTCTCGGTCTCGATGGTGGGCGGCTGCTCTACTGGCTGCGGTTTTTGAACATTCCCATCATCGTCGCGCTCGTGTGGCTTGGCTGGTTCGCGGCGCGGAAAGTTTTTTCGGAAAACAATTTTATCAGGATCGCCGTGCCGGCGCTCATCGCGTTCCTGCCGCAGACGGCGTTTTATTCCATCCAGAACGACGTGCTTTCGCCGCTCACGTTTGGCGCGGCGTTCGTGCTGCTGCTGAAATTCTGGGACGCGGAAATTCCCAACGCGCGGCTGGCCGCTGCGATGGGCCTCGCGCTCGCCGCGACGTTCCTCACCAAAATCAGCAACCTGCCGTTGCTCGCCACCGCGTTTGTTTTCGTCGCGCTGAAAATTTTCCAGCTCGCGCGGAATGGAAAATTACGCCCGTCCGTTTCATCGCTGACGATTCTGCTGGCGTGCGCCGCGCTGCCGATGGCGGCGTGGATGGCCTGGTGCAAAACGAACTTCGGCGACTTCACCGGCTCGGTTTTGAAAATCCAGTTTCTCGGCTGGACGAACAAGCCGTTCGCCGAATGGTTTCATCATCCCATTTTCACGCCGCACGGATGCTGGACTTTCGTGAGCCAGAACCTGGCGACGTTCTGGCAGGGCGAATTTTTGTGGCAACGAAAACCGCTGGCGATTCCGGCGGTGGATTTATTTTACATTGTCCTCACGTTGGGCGCGCTGGCGTTTGCGCTGGTTGGCACACTGCGCCGTCCGCCGCAACGCACGGCGCTGTGGTTGAGTGGCGGGTGTCTCGCAGCGATGTTCACGTTTTTCGCGCTGCTGTCGGTGAAATATGATTTTCAGGACTGCTTTTATCCGTCGCGCGAGCATCCGTTTTTCACCTCCGGCCGGCTGATGCTCGGCGCGTTGATTCCGTTTCTTCTGCTGCTGGTGTTCGGACTGGATCGGGCGTTGAAAAGATTCAGCAACACCATGAAGTTCACCGTGCTGGCCGCGTTGTTGCTGTTCATGCTGGCTTCGGAAATCACGATTGACTGGCAGATTTTTCCGAACGAATACAACTGGTTTCACCTCTGATGCGAAACGGAACGCGGCTGTGTGTGCCGCACCAGCCGCAGCGCCCCCGTCGTTCAGGCATGGTTAAATGCTACAAGCCTCATTCATTTTGGAAGTGCTGCGGCTGGGCTTCGCCCCAGCCGCGCCTCGTCAGAACCAGTGTTTCTTTTTGAAGTAGAGATAAGTCGCCGCCGTGGAAACAAGCATGGCAACGGTGGCGATGATGTAACCGTGCTTGGAATGGAGTTCGTGCATGCCTTCAAAATTCATCCCATACCAGGTGCCAACCATCATCAACGGCGTGGTGATGACGGTGATGAGCGTGAGCAGTTTCACCACTTCACCGGTCTGGTTGGACGACATGTTCAGATACACCTGCAAAATGCCCGTGAGCGAATCCGTGTAGCCCTGCGCGATTTCGCCGATGTGATGCAACGAATCGTAAACGTCGCGGAAATACGGCACGAGATGCGGGCGCACGAGCTTGAATTCGCCCTGCGCGAACCGCGACAACACTTCGCGCTGCGGCCCGATGATCTGGCGCAGATGCAGCACTTCTTTTTTGATCTGCAAAATTTTATTGAGCGTGTCCTTGTTCGGTTTTTGCAGCGCGAGCTGTTCCAGTTCCGCGATCTCCATGGACAGCTCGTCCAGCGCCGGCTTGTAATTGGCCACCAGGTTGTCGAGCAGCGAATGCGCCACGCGGTCCGGTGCGCGCGCGATGTTCACCATGCCGTTGCACGCGCGCTCTTCCACGATCGTGACGCTGCGCAGCGGTTCTTCGTGGAAGGTGACGAGAAAATTTTTGCCGAGGAAGAAATTCAGTTCGCTCGTCGCAAAACGCCCGTCCTTGCGGCTGTAATCCACGGCGTGAATGACCATGAACAGATATGGCGTGAACATGTCGCCCTCCTTCGGCGAGTATTCCTCGACTTTCGGCGACGGACTGGCCTTCACGCAGTCCTCGATGGACAGCGGATGAAAATGAAAAATCATCTCCAGCACTTCCCGGGTTTCCTCCGGTGCCGGCTTTTCGAGGTCCACCCAGAGAAAAAGATTCGTGTCCGCCAGCAGCGTCGGCATTAGGAACGGCTCGATGTCCTTCGTGTGCAGCTTGCCCTGCGTGGTGAATGCGAATGAACGGATCATTACTTTTTTCCTCCCTCTCCGCGTCGGCTTCGGCAGCCGATGGGGAGAGGGTCGGGGGTGAGGTGTTTTTTTATGAATTATTTTTGTCGGCCGGTTGACGCAAATGCTAGGCGCAACCGCGTTCAAGGCAAGTTTCGTTTGCAAGCGCGGTTCTGTGCGCCGAAGCGCTTTGAAATGCACCGCACTGTCTGCTGAATTCTCATTAACACCGGGCTTCAGCCCGGTAACGGGTGTTTAAAACACAGACGAACCGTTTCAACGGTTTGTCCCGCACGATAAAACCGTTGAAACGGTTTCCCGGACACGTGGGCCGTCTATCACCCGGCTGAAGCCGGGTGTTAATGAATAGCTGCGGGTCACAGCCCGCGCTCCGGGGAAAATTATTTTCATTTCTCCGCTTGCGCTTTTTTTCGGTCGGGCGTAGTTTTGTTGCGGGCTGACATGGATGCGGGATGCGGTGAGTTTCCACCGGTAAATCCCGCAGGCGATGCCAGCCCGTTTTGCTTCTTGGTTTTCACCCGTAATTTGTGCTTCAATGTCCGCCGCCAGTTTTTATGGAAGACACGAATTCACTCATCGAACAGCGCAAAGCCAAGCTCGCCGCCTTGCGCGCCAAGGGCATTGACCCGTTCCAAAATAAATTCACGCCAGGTGAAACCTGCGCCGAGGCGCGCGGCAATTACGTCGAAGGCCGCGAAGTCGCCGTCGCCGGGCGCATCACCGCGCACCGCGACATGGGCAAATCCATGTTCATTGACGTGCGCGACCAGAGCGGACGCATCCAGGTTTACGCGCAGAAAAACACGCTCGGCGACGAACAGTTCTCGATTTTCCAGCACCTTGACCTTGCGGATTTCATCGGCGTGAAGGGCGCGCTGTTCACCACCAAGACCGGCGAAATTTCCGTGAAGATCACCAGCTTCACCATTCTGGCGAAGGCGCTCCGCCCGCCGCCCGCGAAATGGCACGGACTCGAAGACACCGAGATCCGCTACCGCCAGCGCTATCTGGATTTGATCGCGAATCCCGACGTGAAGGACGTGATGCTCAAGCGCAGCGCCATCATCCACGAGATCCGGAATTTTTTTCACGAACGCAAATACGTCGAGGTCGAGACGCCGACGATGCAGGCGATTCCCGGCGGCGCGGCGGCGCAGCCGTTCAAGACCTTTCACAACGCGCTCGGCTGCGAATTTTATCTGCGCATCGCGCTGGAGCTTTACCACAAGCGGCTGCTCGTCGGTGGCATTGACAAGCTGTTTGAGATCGGGAAAAACTTCCGCAACGAAGGCCTCTCGCGCCGGCACAATCCCGAATTCACGATGCTCGAAGCCTACTGCGCGTTCGGCGATTACGCGACGATGATGAAAACGGTGGAGTCGCTCATCACGACGGTGGCGCAGAAGGTTTTGGGAACTAAAAGCATCAAACGTGCGCGTCTTGCCAATGTAAAAGGCATCATTGATGAATTAATTCGAAGACTCGAAGAACTTTCAAAAGAAGCTAAAGAAATCTCTGAAAACCACAGAACTCGACAATTTGTTGCCGATGAAATTCGAAAAAATGTTTTACCGTTGATCTCTCAATTAACTGAATTGAATTTAGAAATTTCGTCGGAAGCTGCAATTGAAGAATTGCATTCAAAAATTCGCCAGTCTGTTCTCGAAGCCGGAATGGAATTGGTAATTCAAATGACTTCTGCGGAGCAAGTCGATTTGCCTCATTCAGAAAATGAAAAAACAGTTCAAGATTGGGATGCCGCGTGGAAGAAAAATTTGTCCAAAGTCGGAATGCACACACGTTCTGGTTTGCAGCGGTTAAAAGTTGAGCTTGAGAATCCAACTATCGAACTTGGAAATTGGAAGCGCGCGAAATACAAAGATTTGATCCGCGAAAAAGCTGGCGCAGATTGGTTCACCATTTCCGCCGCCGAACGCCACCAGCGCGCGCATGACATGGGCGCGGAAATCGGCAAGGAGTTTGAAGATTTTGAAGTCACGAACGCCGTGTTTTCAAAATTCATCGAGCCGACGCTCATTCAGCCCACGTTCGTCACGCATCTGCCCAAGGAACTCGTGCCGCTCGCCAAGCTTTCGCCCGACGACCCGACGACCGTCGAAGTTTTCGAGTGTTGCATCAATGGCCAAGAAATCTCACCGGGCTACACCGAGCAAAACGACCCGATTGCCCAGCGCACAACGCTGGAACATCAAGCTGGCGGCGAACAACAAAAACTGGATGAAGATTTTTTGGTCGCCCTCGAACACGGAATGCCTCCGGCTGGCGGAATTGGGATTGGAATTGACCGGCTTTGCATGATGCTCCTCGGCCAGGAAAGCA
>DMQW01000231.1:6249-6571 GCA_003455565.1 Limisphaerales bacterium | reverse complement strand
CGTGGGCTCGGAGATGTGTATAAGAGACAGCGGCAAATCCGCTGGCAAACCGGTTGGAAAATCTGACCATTGGAGTTTGTTGAATACCCATTTATCAAAATAGGCGATAATGCCTAGCAAGAAAACAAACGCTGCAGATAATTTTGCCGCCTTTTCGTCAGCACGGTTAAATCGCTCAAGTTCATTGAGTAAGATATCCGTTGAATAGTTGTAAAGTTCTTTGTATTTCTCCAAAGCTTGTTGTGCCAGTTTCTCCTCCGCTTCCGAATCTTTTTTATTTTCGTGGCTCATAGCTTTTCACGCCAGCTTCTTCGCAATGTGC
>DMQW01000231.1:860-5976 GCA_003455565.1 Limisphaerales bacterium | reverse complement strand
ACGCCAGCTTCTTCGCAATGTGCTCGTCCAGGATTTCCTGCAGGGTCAAGGCAAAGGACAGGTTTTGCTGAATCACGGTGAAGGCCATTATTCGATACCAAGACGCGGTTTGAAGGTGGCAATAAACTTCTCTGCCGTTTCTTTTACCCACTGATGTTGCCGGGGCCAGTCCGACGACGTGCCGATGTCTGCCGGTATGGAAACCCAAAAATACGGGTCTTCCCAATGAAGTTTTTCACCGATCTGAGTTTCTAGTTCGGGAATATGGCTTTCGACGAGTTCCTTAAAGAGCTGGCGTTGCTTTCGCACAGCCGAACTCCAAACGGCAAAATAAACACAGAGCTGGGAAGTGGTGGGATAATACTGCGCGCCCAAATACACGCCGTCGTCGAGCGGCCTAAACCGGCAAAGGGTGCGGCCAGCATCCGGGGCATTCTCACGAAACGAAAGCTGAGAGCCGGTCAATGCCGCCGAACATGCGCGCCAGTATTTTACGCGCAGGCCGCGCTGTTCATGAGCCTGGCGAAGCTCCGGGTCTTTGAGGGCCTCCTTTTCAAGCACAATGACGCGCGGCTGGAGGACGCGCTGGAAGTCCTCCAGCCGATCCCCGAACCAATCGTGTTGAACCGGCCAATCGTTTTCATCGCGAATTTGAATCCCTTCGTCCGAGATGGAAATCTCGCCACCCTGGTTTCGGATTTCCCAATCGAGCTTGTAGCCCAATTCCTGTTCAATGGCGGCTTTGGCTTCGGTCAGGGGGCTGGCAATAAAAGCGCCCATCTCGTCGGAAAGATTCAACGAAACAAAAATCCGACCGCGCTGCTGGTTGAACCCGAACTCAAACTCGGCGGCGCCGGAGTCGCCGATGCTCGCAATTATGGAGGAATCCGGCGCGGCGACAATGAAATCGCGTGGGACGCCCCGTTCCTCCAGCCGGACATCCATTTGTCGCCAATATTCCAGACGTTGCTTGGCGGCGTTGGTCAACCCCTCCGGCTCAGGGATGGCTTCGGCGGAAGCGGCATAAATCACTTCCGTTGCGGGCCGCGGCCAGAGTGTGACCAAGCGTTCGGCCAAAACAGTCGTCCGCGCCCGGATCGTTTCGGCATCCCATTTGGCCAGCGCATTGAAGTATGCGTTGAGGTCGAGGTGGCTCTTGGCAAGTTCAACCTTCTTGGTCTCAAAGGCGGAGTTACTCAACTCGGTGTTATAGCCGGTGAGCGTGAGATTACCCAAGGTATGAAGCAGCGCGTCGTAGGTTTTTTCCCAGCCATCGCCAAGCATTTCCTTCCATGCCTTGCCGTGCTTGTTATTGGTAATGGTCTGAGGCATGACGTGCTCGATAGTCAGGGTGGAGAGATCCACGCGCTCGCGGTGGCCAAAACTTTCTTCCAGCGCCTCAAGAATCACACGAGTTTTGGTGCTTTCGCGGCGATACAATTCGAAGCTAGGCAGACGGGCCTTGACCGCAGCATCATCTGGCCAACGTCGGCTGAGCCAGTAGGTTTGCAGATCGCGGCGCGGATGGTCGCGAATTACGGTGATGGCTTCGACAAACCACTTGCCATAGGTGCGCGTCGTTTCACCGCAGATGGAGCGGCGAAGAACAAAACTGACGAGGTCCTCAAGGCAGCCGCACAAATCCTCTTTGCTCAATTGTCCCCGGTCATTGCGGTCCAACAGATTCAGCAGCAGTGGATAGGCCGTGGTGATTTCCATGCCGTCCACTTGACGCAGAATGCCACGCAGTGTCGCATCCTTGACTGCCCCCGGGCGGCGCAGCATGAGGTCGAGTCTGGCGTAACGCTTTAGTTCGCCAATCATCACTTCCGGCTGCCGCACGGCATCCTCATGAGCATTTTTGAAATCCACGAACGTGGCGTCTTCCTTCGAATACTTGCCGTTCCGCATGAGGTAATCCCGGTAAAACGGCGTCATTTCTATGGCCTCTTCGGTGTCGTTGGCATCGAACATCTCCTCAAACTGTTTCCAGTGTTGATCATTAAACTCCTGTTGCTTTGCCAACGGGATTTCCATGAAAACAAAGTTGCGTATGAGGTCGGACTCTTTAAGGGGCAAGCCGGTGGAATTAAGGCTGTCAAAAATCTCGTAGGGATTCTCGCCATCAATCAGAACGGCGACCAAATTCAGACGGTTGGTGATGACATCCAACAGCTTGGCCAGTTGTTGTTCCGTATCCTTGCGCGACAAATGCTGGACGTGACGATGAAAATATTTCCACGCTTCAAAAACGGGGCTGTCTGAAAAGCCCGACATATCATTTCCCTCGATCATGGTCGTGAGCACTTCGCGGTCGCCGAGGCGGGGAAGAACCTTGTATCGGTCGCTGCCTTGCTTACGTTTGAACAGGAGATAATCTTCGGTCACTTCCTCGGCAAAATCGTTGAGATTGCGCGACTGGGCGACATCACGGATGGCGGCCAAAAGGATGGTCAGCGTGGTGATGCGTTGCTGGCCATCAATCAGTTGGAAGGCGGAACTATTGCCTGGCAGGCGCGGGAGAAGTGTGCAGACCAACGGCCCTAGGAAGTGAATCGGCTTTGCGCCGTTCTCCATCAGCGCCCACACGTCCATGCGAAGGCGCTCCCAGTGAGACTTTTCCCATGAATAGTAGCGTTGAAACAAAGGGATGATGTATTGATCCCCGGTGTGGAGGATCTCACGAATGGTTTTAGGCTGGGCTTGCATGATAGACGCGGTTCTCGGAGATGAATTTCTGTTCGTATTCGCCGCCTTCAAGGGCGTCAACCAGATTTTGCAAAGGGACACGCGTGCCGACAAAAACGGGCGTGCCGCCCATGATTTCGGGATCGGAGTGAACGATGCCTTTCAAATCTTCGACTGTCATAACATGGCTAAAATACCCCTGCCGGCGAAATTGTCACCTGCAAACATGGCTGTGGTTCGTGCGCCAGCCCTTTTGCGACGAGAGCGGCGTTGGGTTCGCAGCCCTTTAGCGGAGAATTCAACGCCGCTCTGGTCGCACCATTTAGTTCCCAAGAGTGACGAAACCTGGCTGCCGGAATGGAGCGGCAACCTGGGCGGAGTGCAGCGGTGTCCTCTCAGCTTCGGTCTGGTTTGCTCTCATTGCATAACGATGTCGAAGAGGTTAAATTCCTCAAATGTGTCCCGCGCGATGCGCATAGGGTGGAACGGTGCGCAGCCGCAGGTCCTCAACTGGACCGCCAATGGTGAAGTGATAAAGGCTCTGCCAATCGTTACCAGCCAGACCGAGCGCACGGTGCAACACATCATCGAAGTAGCAACCAATGCCGGTGCCGCGAACACCGGCAGCCTCGGCAGCCAGATACAGCGCTTGGCCGATCATTCCCGCTTCCCAGAACAATTCGCGATAAGCTGCCGCGCCGCGATCCCGCAAGACTGGCTCGAACCGCGCCAGCATCCCAAGGCTGAACGCACCATCAGCGGCAATGTCTTGGTGGCAGGAAAGCGTCCGCGCGAAATCACGCAAGTCGCCCTTTCCCAGCCGGTAAAGCGGCGCTTTGATGGCTGAATCCGTCACCGCTTCCCAATTGAGTTTTGAATGGAACGCCTGTCGCAAAGCATCCGCATCAACCTGAGTGCGCAGCCAGAGATATAAACCAGGCTCCAGTCCGGTGACCCGATGCACGAACACCACCAGATGCAAACACGGTGGGAATGGCCAGGAATCGAATGGCGGCGCGGAAATGCGTGGCAGCGTGGTGTCGAGAATAGCCAAAAAGGTTTCCAGCGAAATGCTGGTGACACCGTCGAAGTCCACCGCACTGCGTCGCTGACGAATCAATTGACTTGCGGAGTGGCCGCAGGCGGGTGGCGACGGCGGCGGCCAAGTAACCAAATCACTGGATTCGGATTGTTTTGCACTCGTGGTCACTCGTTCCGAAGCCGCTATGGCATCATCAATCACCGGCCATTCGACGTGAGAATCGCTCAACCGGTTGGCGCGTCCGAACCATTCGATGGCGGTGTCGGCGGCTGGGGACATGGTCTTCGCTGTTGCTTCGTTCACAATTACCAGGACGATCAATTCGGGAGTTTCCCGTTCAGCGTTTGCAAAATCTTCCGCACGATCCAGTCCGAGCAGTCTGGCGATCTGGGCACCATCCCACTCCGGCATGAGTTGAACGCGCCAGCCCAGCGCGGCGGCTGCGAAACGAAGCGCCGCAAGCGCGTGCCCCACGTCGTGCTGGCAATAGCGGAAGGCTCGTTCACCATATTTCCACGCCTCGCGCCAAGTGATGGAGGTCAACCCGACATGGAACCCCACCGCATCGGATGTGACGCCTTGCGGCCTCCGTGCCCGTTGTTCCAGGGCGTGTTGCAGAGGCGCGTAGTGATAGACACCCGCACCACCCGGCAACCCTTCGATGGCGGGCAGGACGGCGTAGGCTTCCGTCGGATGCAAGTTGCCGCTGGAGGGGTTCATCCGCAGATACCAGCTCGAACTGGTAATCTCCTTGCGTGCGGAAAGACCCATGGATAATTCAAAAAACAAGCTCACGGCTCCGAGCGTGAACGGTCGCGACGTCACTGTCGCCGCACCGAACAAGCTGGCCGCAGAGGTTGTGTCGTCCGAGCCGGTCAACGGCAACTGAAACAGTGGTGCGCCGGTGAACCGGCGGAACGGATTGGGCTGACTCGCCCAGTCGAGGCCGCCCGGACCGTTGGCGTAACGCTCGGGATGGTGCTTGCTCCGTTCGTGATAAGCGATGATGGCAGCGACCGGATCTGGCATTTTGGGGTTGTTGGCTGGGGTTGGTTTCAAGTGGCGCGGCCACTATAGCCACTCGTCACTCACAATGAATCACAATTCTCCTTTGGAGGCACGGGCGAGAATGGCGGCCTGGCACGACAGCCCAGCGAACCGCTTATCCCAAACTGATTTTGGCAGCAGCGGTTTTCCTTGCCCGGAGCGGCAGTTTTCCTCCGGCCGCCGGAGTGCGCCCGTCCCCGGTCGCCACCACCTTGGCCGGCCGGCGGGCATGGTTTTTTCGCGGTCTCCGGAAATACCCCTGTCGGCGAAATTGTCACCTGCAAACAGGGACGGGATGCGTGCGCCTGCCGTTTTGCGACGAGAGCGGCGTTGGGTTCG
>DMQW01000231.1:502-684 GCA_003455565.1 Limisphaerales bacterium | reverse complement strand
GCGGGATGCCGGACGCATCAAACGCTTTCCCGCGTGCCGCCCGCTGCGGCTGGAACCGCCGCGCTCCAAAAACTGGCAAATCGTGACCGTTGATTATTTTAATCCCGCTGCTACGCTGATTTTCAAATGATACCGCCAACCTCGCTGGAACAAATCATTCCTGAACTCCGCGACGCCGTCGG
>DMQW01000231.1:0-203 GCA_003455565.1 Limisphaerales bacterium | reverse complement strand
AATAAACTGGCCGCGCTCACCGGGCACGAACGCGCGCAGACGCAGGCGCAGGTGGACATCATTTTTCGCCGCGCAAAAATAATCCGGCTCGCCATTTTGTTCTCGGTGACGAGCGCGCTGCTGGCGGCGGTGCTGGTGGTGACGCTGTTTTTGATCGCGTGGAGCGGCGGACAACAGGCGTGGCCGGCGGTGATCGTTTTCAT
>DMQW01000164.1:9276-9513 GCA_003455565.1 Limisphaerales bacterium | reverse complement strand
GGCATACGAGCTGCTCAGGAGTCTCGTGGGCTCGGAGATGTGTATAAGAGACCTCTGGAGCGCGATCTGCAATCATCGTCCCGCCGACATCAACGCGATGACGCTCGCGACGGTGGATCAAAACGGAAAACCTTCGACGCGCACGGTGCTATTGAAAACGGTGGACGAACGCGGCTTCGTTTTTTTCACGAATTACGACAGCCGCAAAGGCTGTGAACTGGCGGAGAATCCCAACGC
>DMQW01000164.1:0-9033 GCA_003455565.1 Limisphaerales bacterium | reverse complement strand
GGCGTATTTCAAAAGCCGTCCGCGCGGCAGTCGGCTCGCCGCGTGGGCTTCCAACCAAAGCGAAGCTGTTCCTGACCGCGCGACGCTAGAAGCGAAGTGGCGCGAGTTGGAAAAGAAATTTCCGAATGACGTTCCCCTGCCGCCGAACTGGGGCGGATTTATCTTGGCGCCGGAGCGGATTGAATTCTGGCAGGGCCGCCCGAGCCGTCTGCACGATCGTTTTTCCTACACGTGGCAGGCGGACGGCGCGTGGAAGATCGAACGGCTGTCACCGTAAATGATCTGGTCGTGATGGAGAATCGTCTCACCTTGCGATTTCAGAATAAAAACGGCGGTTCCGGAAAAATCCGAAGTCGCCATTGGCGGATTCAACTTCAGAATTTATAGGAAACACCGGCGATGATCTTCGCGTCATTTTTCAAGTGATCCGCCGCCGGACGGTTCGCGTAGGTGTCGTCCAGACAGGTTTTCAGGCTGAACGTCTTAGAAATTGCGGCTTCGATGCCAATTTCAAAATTGACGACATAGTTGTCCACCTTATCCACCTGCGGGAATATTTCCACGTTCTGCCAGAGGCGTGCCTTGTCGTTAAACTTGTGCTCGAAGCGTTCCGCCAGTCGCGCCGTGGCGAAGTTCTGGTCGGTGCCGCCCAACTTCTGCGCTTCAAAGTTGCCACCGACTTCCACGGCCAGCGTGTTGTTGGTTGCCTTGAGCAAATAATAGCCGGCACCGGGGCCGATGGTCAGACGATAATCCACGTCCGCGATGAAATCGCGCAAGCCGTCCACCCGTAGGTAGCTGTAAAACCGATCCGTGAAAAGATGGTTCCATTGTCCAACCGCCTTGTAGTTGTTGACGGTTTCGCTGCTATTTTGTTGCCCAAAGGCGCCGCCGAGGCCGAGCCTGTATTCATCGGCCGGCGTCTTTTTTTGGGTCAAAAAATCCGCCGAGAAGAGGGTCATGTCGGTGTTGCCGCGCACCAAGGTCAGGCCGGCGGAAAGGCTGCTCTCCCACGGAATTTTTGCCGGCCCGGCCAATTTCTTGGGCGCGGGCGCAGCCGGGGTTTTTGCGAGGCCCTCGATTTTAACCGCCGAGTTCGTCAGCGTAACAAAGTTGGTAACGGTCACGGTCACAAAGTTGGTCAGTGTCACTGTGCTGGTTTGCGCCAATAGATTGAAGGCGAACGCCGGTAAAATGCTGGCGGACACCAAGATTTTGCTGAATGTCATAAAAACAGACGCGTATGAAAACACTTCAAATGCTGAAGACAAGCGCAAACGTGCGGTTTTTAAACATTTTTGCCGGGGTCGTCCGGCGGGTCTTCGCTGATGACCGGGGCAATTGCCTGGAGTTTGTCGCCCGCGTCGAGGTTCACGAGTTTCACACCCATGGTGTTACGCCCGGCTTCGCGGATGCCTTGCACAGGAATGCGCACCATCTGGCCGCCGGTGGTGATAAGCATGATCTCGTCGGTGTCGCGCACGGTCAACGCGCCCACCACGGCGCCGGTCTTGTCGCCGGTCTTCATGGTGATGATGCCTTTGCCGCCGCGTGACTGGACACGGTATTCGTCAAATCCAGTGCGCTTGCCGATGCCGTTTTCGCCGGCAACGAGGAGGGCTGCGTCGGGAACGACAATCGTAGCGGCAACGAGGGCGTCACCTTTTTCCAGATTGATTCCGCGCACGCCACCGGCGGCACGCCCCATCGAACGCACGTCGGCTTCATGGAAGCGGATGCTCATGCCGTCCTTGGTGATCAATACGACATCGTCGCCCGGATCGCTTTCATCAACGCTGCCGCGTGTCAATTTGACTTTGATCAACGCGTCGCCGGGATCAATGCCGATGGCGATGATGCCGCCCTTGCGGACGTTGGAAAATTCATTGAGCGACGTTTTTTTCACCGTGCCCTGCTGCGTCGCGAAGAACAATTCGCCGGACTGCGACCACGTCACGTCTTCCTTGTTCGCGTCGGTCTTGGAGAGAATGCGGATGAGCGCGGCAACTTTTTCGTCAGCCTTCAATTCCAAAAGATTCGCGATGCTCCGGCCTTTCGCGGCGCGGCCCATGTCGGGAATCTCATGCACACGCTCGACATAAACACGCCCGGTGTTCGTGAAGAACATCAGATAGTCATGTGTGCTCGCGGTGAAAAGATGTTCGACGAAATCATTGTCATCCGGCGTCTCGCCTTCCTTCGTCGTCATGCCGATGACGCCTTTGCCGCCGCGTCGTTGCGCGCGATACTCGCTGACATTTGTGCGCTTGAGCAGGCCATTGTGCGTGAGCGTGATGATGACGCCTTCGTTCGCGATGAGGTCTTCGATGGCGATTTCACCTTCGTCCGGAACAATTTCGGATTTGCGCGGCGTCGCGTGTTTTTCCTTGATGGCCTGAAGTTCGGCTTTGATGATCGCCATCACGCGCGATTCTTTTGCTAGAATATCGAGCAGGTCTTTGATGACTTCGAGCAACGCCTTGTATTCACGGTCAATCTTGTCAATTTCCAACCCGGTCAACTGATACAAACGCAGTTCCAGAATCGCGTCCACCTGCCGGTCGGTCAGCGCGTAACGACCGGCGTCCAAGCGCGCTTCGCTACGAATCAAGATGCCCCACTTCTCCACCTGCGCGCGCGACCACTCGAACGCGAGCAGCTTCACGCGGGCTTCGTCGCGCGTTTTACTGGAACGAATGATGTGGATGAACTCGTCGAGGTTCGACAGCGCGATGAGATAACCTTCGAGCAGCTCGGCGCGTTCCTCGGCCTTGCGCAATTCAAAACGCGTGCGGCGCAAAATCACTTCGCGGCGATGCTCGATGTAGCACTGAATAATCTGTTTAAGATTGAGCGTCTTCGGCCGGCCATGATCAATCGCCAGCGCGTTGACGCTGAACGAAACCTCCAGTTGCGTGTGCTGAAAAAGTTTGGCGATGACGACCTTCGGCGTGCCGTCGCGCTTCAATTCGATGACGAGGCGGCAATGTTCGTCCGACTCGTTGCGCATCGCGGAAATTTCCGTGATGACCTTGTCGTTGACCAGCGCGGCGATCTGTTCTTCCAGCCCGGCGCGGTTCACGTTGAACGGAATCTCCGTGATGACGAGCTGCTCGCGATTACCCTTCATCTCCTCCACACCGATGCGGCCACGCAACTTGATGCTGCCCTTGCCGGTCTCGAAATAATTTTTGATGCCCTCGACGCCGCAGATAAAACCGCCCGTCGGAAAGTCCGGGCCTTTGATGAATTTCATCAACTCCGGAATCATGATGTCCGGCCGGTCAATCTGCGCGCAAATGCCGTCAATCACTTCGCCAAGATTGTGCGGCGCCATGTTCGTGGCCATGCCGACCGCGATGCCCGTGCCCCCGTTGACGAGCAGGTTTGGAAATGCCGCCGGAAAAACCGTCGGCTCGGTAAGGCGCTCGTCGTAGTTCGGGACGAAATCAACGGTGTCCTTCTCCATGTCCTGCATCAGCGCCGCGCCGAGATGCGTCAGCCGCGCCTCGGTGTAACGCATCGCCGCCGGCGGATCGTTTTCGACGGAACCGAAATTGCCCTTGCCGTCCACGAGCTTCTCGCGCATCGCCCACGGCTGCGCCATGTGAACGAGCGTCGGATAAATCACCGCTTCGCCGTGCGGATGATAGTTGCCCGAAGTGTCACCGCAAATCTTCGCGCACTTGATGTGCTTGCGCCCCGGAAACAGCGACAGATTTTCCATCGCGTAAAGAATGCGGCGTTGCGACGGCTTGAGCCCGTCGCGCACGTCAGGCAACGCGCGCGAAATGATCACGGACATCGAGTAGTCGAGGAACGAATTCTTGATCTCGTCCGCGACGTTGATCCTGGCAATTTTTTCGCCCTGCGTGTAAGCGCCGCCGCTCGGTTGTTGTTGCGGCGCGGCAGGTGGTGTGGGTTCAGTTTCGTCTGGCATGATTAAATTAAAAAATTATTTTGTTTTTGGTGGCGGCGCGGTCAGCGACAGACCGATGAAGTCCGACGCATCGCACACCCGCTGGTCGCTGCTGCACATTTGTTCGCCACCATGCAATTCCGCCGTCGCGACGTGAATCGCATCGAGCGTCCGCAGCGCGACGTTGGGATGGCACTGGTCAATCACCGCGCCCGCGCGTTCGATGACGTGACGATCCAACGGGAGCAGGATAAATTCCTGGTCGCGCACTTTGTCCTGAAACAACCGCCAGCCAGCGATGCGCGCCTGATGGGAAATCCGCCCTGCCCGTTCTTTGGTGAGCAGAGCGGATCGAACTTCCGCCACCGCCAGCTCCGAGGTGACAATGGAGTGGCCAGCCACAATGCCGTGATAGGCCGCGCTGTCGGGTTCGTGGCTGACCAGTTTTACGATGACGCAGGAGTCGAGATACATGATCTTTACCAGCCACGCCCATCGCGGTCAGCACGGATGATTTCATCGGCGAACGGCCCTTCGGTTTGCATCGGCATTTTTTTCAAATGTTCCCAAGTGCCCGTGAAAACTTTCCGCGCCTTGTGCTTGCCCACCGGTGATAGGACTGCCTTCGGCTTGCCGTCAGAGGTGATCGTGATTTCCTGGCCGCCCGCCACCAACTCCAGCAGCGCCGACAGTTTCGCCTTGGCCGCGCGCACCGGGATGGAAAGCCCCACACCAGGCAAGGCCACGGCGTCGTTCAGCACCAAGGCTGACGGCTTGTGTTCCGGGTATTTTATTCCAACACGTTTTGTTTTCATGGCATCAATGTAGTCACGCGTGACTACATTGTCAAATCCTAATTTTACACATCGAGGTTGCGGACGTTCAGCGCGTTGTCTTCGATGAACTGGCGGCGCGGTTCAACTTCGTCGCCCATGAGCCGCACGAACATTTCCTCCGCCTCGATAGCGTCCGTAAGTTCGATGCGGAGAAGCTTGCGCCGGACCGGATTCATCGTTGTCTCGAAAAGTTCCTTCGCGTCCATTTCGCCGAGACCCTTGAAACGAGTCATCTGGATGCCTTTTTTGCCGACGGTTTTCACGCCGTCGAGAATTTCCGGAATCGAAAACAACGGCGTCACCGTCGCGCGTTCGCCTTCGCCCTCGGTCAGTTCAAACAGCGGCTTGTCCTGCGCGGCGTAATGATCCACGGCCAACCCCTTCTTGGAAAGTTTGCCGAGCAGATCCGCGATGGCTTTGCCTTCAAGATGCAAATCAGAAACTTTCGCGCGCCGCGTCGGGCCGTCCTTTTTGCGCACCTCAGTGTCACCGTTGAACAGATCGCCGTTCGCCAGCTTGAACGTCTCCAGCTCTTCGCCCGTGATAAAATAATGCACCGTGTCGTCGTTGCCGTCGCGCACCTTCACCATGAATTGCGGCAGCGTCCCGTCCTTCGCGCGCTTGTCAACGTAGTTCGCAAAATCGCCGCCGAGCCGCTTGATGTAGGTCGCGTGCTTGTCCAGCGATTCGAGCAGCGCGAGAATTTCCTCCAACTGCTTCGGCGTGAATTCACGGCCGTCCGCGAGATTTTTCAACTTCACTTCCTCCGTGCCGTTTTGCAGCAGAATGCGGTTGAGCTGCACGTCATCGTCAATGTAATCCGTCTTCTTCTTGCGCGTGATCGAGTAAAGCGGCGGCTGCGCGATATAAACAAAACCCTGCTTCACGAGCTGCGGCATCTGGCGGTAGAAAAACGTCAGCAGCAACGTGCGGATATGCGAGCCGTCCACATCGGCATCGGTCATGATGATGATTTTGTGGTAGCGCAATTTCTCCAGATTGAACGTGCCTTCACCCTCGCCATCGCCGATGCCCGTGCCGATGGCTGTGATCATCGTGCGGATTTCGTTGTTCTGAAGCACGCGATCAAGCCGCGCTTTTTCAACATTAATTAATTTTCCGCGAATCGGCAAAATCGCCTGAAATTTCCGGTCGCGCCCCTGTTTCGCCGAGCCGCCGGCGGAATCACCTTCGACAATATAAAGTTCGGTGTTGACCGGATCGCGATCGGAACAATCCGCCAGCTTGCCCGGCAGACCGCCGCCCGTGAGCGCGGATTTACGAACCGCTTCCCGCGCCTTGCGCGCCGCCTCACGCGCGCGCGCCGCCGTGAGACTTTTATCAATGATGCGTTTCGCCACCGGCGGATTTGCATCGAAATAAGCCATCAAACCTTCGTAAGAAATCGAGCCGACGATGCGTTCCACTTCCGGCGAAAGCAGTTTCACCTTCGTCTGCGATTCAAATTTCGGGTCACTGTGCTTCACCGAAATCACCGCCGTCAAACCTTCGCGCACGTCGTCGCCCGTGATCTGCGGATCCTTGTCCTTCAGGATTTCGTTCGACTTCGCGTATTGATTGATCGCCCGCGTCACCGCGCTGCGGAAGCCGGACAAATGCGTGCCGCCGTCGGGATTGTGAATCGTATTCGTGTAGCACAACACCTGGTCGTTGTAGCTGTCGTTGTATTGCATCACGACCTCGACGTGAACCTCGATATCCTTGTCATCCAGTTTTTCCTTCGTCTCCTTGCGAAATGAAATCGGCTTCGGATGCAACGGCTCTTTGCTCTTGTTGAGCTGTTTGACGAATTCCTCGATGCCGTTCTTGTAATAAAACTTTTCCGGCTCGGTAGTGGTCTGGCGTTCGTCCGTGAAAACAATTTCCAGACCCGAATTCAAAAACGCCAGCTCGCGCAGTCGTTGAGAAATGATGTTTGCCTTGAACTCCACCGTCTCGCGGAAGATTTCTTTGTCCGGCAGGAACGTGATCAACGTGCCGGTGTTCTTCGCCTTGCCGATGACATGAAGTTTCTGAACCGTCTTGCCGCGCTCAAACTCCATGTGATGCACCTCGCCGTCGCGCGAAACTTCCACTTCAAACCATTCACTCACCGCGTTCACGCACTTCGCGCCGACGCCATGGGTGCCGCCGGAAAATTTGTAGCCGCCCTGACCGTATTTGCCGCCGGAGTGCAGCGTCGTCAGCACCAGTTCCACGCCCGGCAAACCGGAATCTTTATTGATGTCCACCGGAATGCCGCGCCCGTCATCGCGGATCGAAATCGAACCGTCCACATGAATCGTCACCTCAATGTGGTCGCAATGCCCCGCCAGATGTTCGTCCACGGAATTGTCCAAAACTTCCGAGACGCAATGATGCAGCGCGCGCTCGTCCGTGCCGCCGATATACATGCCCGGTTTTTTGCGGACCGCCTCCAGACCCTTCAACTGGCTCAACTTGGAAGCGTCGTAATTGCCGTCGGCAATCCGGTCAGGCGACGCGATTTTTTCTTCAGGCAAATCAGAAATACTCGACATAATTATGGTGCAATTCCGGGTAAAATTTAGTGCGGCAACGAATATGAAAAAGGTATGAAAATCCGCCCGTTTCCACAATGCGAAACTGCGGTTTTTTTTGGACAAAAAACACCATTAGTTGTGGCAGTTTTATCTTGCCAGCCAAATATGTTGTGGATGGCGCGTTTCGGCGGGGAATCGCTGGAAATCCGCTTTGGTTTGTCGGATTCGGGTTACGGGCTGACAATTTTGAGCCGGTAGAATCCCATCGGATTCGTTCCAAAGAAATCCGTGTAGCTGCCGAAATTCAACGTGGGCGGCGCACCGGTCCAGATATTGACCCAGGCCGCATTAGTCCCAGCCAAAGCGGGGCTGCGTTGCAGATACAGCCAGGCGTTCGTGCTTCCCTGCCAGTTGAACTGGATTCCGCCATTGACAGGTGTAATTCCAGTAAAATTGACAGGTGAATTGGTCGGATTAGTTGTAACAGCGGTGTTGATTTGAAACGGCGTGGGCGATGACCATTCTCCCACCAACATAAAATCTTGGGCACGGGCGCGGAGCAGGACATTTGTGACGGTGTTAGCGCCAAGATCAGCCAGCGCGTTCCAACGCAACGTGTGATTGATACCGGTGGGTAAAGCGGTAACGCGCGTGGCGGGATTGTAGGCAAAACCGTCCAATGCCGTAAGCGTGTTAGTCTGCCAATTGGTCGAGCCAAGAATCTGATATTGAAGGAATGGCGTCGAGGCATTGCCTTCGTTGTCCCAAAGCCGGACGCTGACGACAGCGTTGCTGCCGAGAGGATTGCTTGAGGGCAATACGGCAGCGGATGGCGCAGTTTCGATGAGACTCGGTTGCAGTGTTGCCAATACGGCTTGTGGCAGCCAGAAAATGACGTTGCACACATTTTGATTCGTCGGATCAACCATCAATCCAACCAAGCCTTTGCCCAAGGCGGGCATTTGAACACCGCACATGGCCTGCCATGCCTTGCCGACATAGGCGTCGCTGAACAACTGGCGTTGCAATGGACTGGTTGCATCTGTGCCAGTCCATGAATAAACACGTCCATCCGGTTCACCAGTGAACAGTGTATCTTTGCCAGTGCCAGTGAAATTGACAGCAGCGAGGCTGAAACTTTGGGCAACATTCCCGGCAGTGATGGGAATTTGGACCAACGTGTTTATCGTCCATGTGTTTCCCGACACCACATATTCCGCCAGAGTGAAATCATCTCCCGCATCAAGCTTTCCAGATTGATTCAGGTCGTCGGCAAAAGCGTAGAAAATGGAAGTGCTGTTCGTCTGATTGGGACGCGGCAAGCCAGTCGCAAGCGAAAGTCCGCTTATTGAGAGCCGACTCGTTGCCGGCGGTTCAGGGATTAGCCACTGGTTTGTAAAAGTAACCACTGGAGACAGGACTTCGCCAATTCCATCACGCGAGTCTCCGTTACTACTATCTCCCCATAAGCCCGAACCCATATAGTTAATTACCCCAGAGGGAGATGGTAAAAGGTCAAGTCGGCCAGACCCATCATAGGGGTTCCAATTCGCATATCCACTGTAAGTATTGATTCCTCCTGGCGCAAATGATCCATCTGCATAATGAGGATAAAAGTTTCCACAACCGAGACCGTTTGCGTCGCAGTGGGCCCAATAAAGCCCGATCCAGCAAAAAGATTCAGTATAGTGTGATGCAATCCAAGAATTCTCATTTGCATCAGCAGGTAAAGTCAGATTCCCGTGATAACTTGCGA
>DMQW01000452.1 GCA_003455565.1 Limisphaerales bacterium | reverse complement strand
GGCACTGCGGGTTTTGGCAGCGGCAGCTTTTTTGGGTTCCGGCGCGGGTGCTGGTTTTTTTTTCATAGCAGCAGTTCCTTGTTGAGCGGCAAGTTCTTTACCAAGCTGGGAGGCTAGGCGGAGATTTAACTGGAAGCAACGCCTTTTTCTGGTGACAAAGATTAACTCTTGCCGCCGACGGGACCGGGGTGTTAATTTCGCTTGTCAAAGCGGGCAAGAATATGAATTCATCCAAGACCAAGGCCGTGGTGTTTGTGGTTGATGACGAGCCGATGCTGCTCGAGCTCGCCGAGGCCATCCTCAAGCCGATTGGTTACAACGTGCGGACTTTCCGCGACCCGGAACTGGCCTTGAAGGAATTTCCCGCCGCCCGCCCCGAAGTGATCGTGACCGATTACGCCATGGGCCGGATGAGCGGAATGGATTTGATCCGCGAATGCCGCCGCCTGAATCCAAAACAAAAAATGGTGCTCTTGAGCGGCTCGGTGGATGAGCAGGTTTTCGCCGACGCCCCGGTGAAGCCGGATCGTTTCATGAGCAAGCCCTATCAGATTCACGAACTGACCGATTGCATCCGCACCCTGATCGCGGCGTAAGCGGACGGAAATTTTTCTTTTCAACCCGCCGTTTCGCGGGCAATCATTTTCCGACCATGAAAAAATTAAAAAAGATTTTACTCATCAGCGCCATCGTTCTGGTGGTTCTGACCTTGGTCGCCGTTGTCATCATCGCCCTGTCGTTGGATAAAATTGTCAAGAAGAGCATTGAAACCATCGCCCCGCAAATCACCCGGACCCCCGTCACACTGGACAGCGTCAGCATTTCGATTTTCACCGGTTCCGCCGGCGTCAAAGGTTTCGTCATCAGCAACCCGGAAGGCTACAAGACACCGCAAGCCATCAGCGTCGGCAAAGCCGTCGTTAGCGTTGTTCCGTCTTCAGTGCTCGCCGGCAAAATCATTGTCCACTCCGTCGAAGTGCGCTCGCCGGAAATTACCTTTGAAGGCAATCCGCTCGGCGCAAACAACCTTTCCAAGCTCATGGAAAACGTGAACGCCATCGCCGGCGGCAGCCAGCCGGTCACCAATGCGCCCGCCAAGTCCGGCGCGACCAAACCCGTCAAAAAACTGCAGGTGGACGACTTCCTCATCACCGGCGCCAAAGTCCACGTCAGCCTCACCGGCCTGGTGAACCGGGAAATGACCTTGCCGCTGCCGGAAATCCACCTGACCGGCTTGGGCGCGGGCAGCGACGGCATCACGCCCGCCCAGTTGACCAAGGAAGTCCTCGGCCAAATCACCACGACCACCCTCAAGACCGTGGCCGCCGCCGCGAGCGACCTTGGCAAAGGCATGGAAAATCTCGGCAAGGACCTCGGCAAGGAAGCGGGAAAAAACGCCGGCGACAGCGTCAATAAAATCACCAAGGGCCTCGGCGGATTATTGGGCAAATAATTTTTCCTGAAAATTTTCACCGCCCGTTGAGCGATTTTCATTGCCAGCGCGGCGGTTTGGTTTTAAGGTGGCTTTACACAAACCCGAGGAAAAATTTATGTATTTCGGCGTTGATTACTACCCCGAACAATGGGTCTTCCCCTTCGGCGGCACTGCGGAAAATCCCGAGGCCCAATGGCAGCAGGACGCGCAACTCATGGTTGCCGCCGGCTTCAACATCGTCCGCATCGGCGAATTTTCCTGGGGTCTCTGCGAACCCGAAGATGGCAAGTATGATTTTGGCTGGCTCAAGCGAGTGATGGACGTGATGGGCGAACACGGCATTCAAGTGGTGCTGGCCACGCCCACCGCCGCCCCGCCCATCTGGCTCGCCAAAAAACATCCAGAAATCCTCCCGCTCGACGAAAACGGCCACGTCAAACACGAAGGCCCCCGCCGCGCCGTTTGTTTGAACAGCGATGTCTATTGGAATTACGCCAAGCGCCTCGTCGAAAACATGGCGCGGGCGCTGGGCAGCCATCCGCAACTCGTCGCGTGGCAGATTGACAACAGCCTCGGCGGCAACTTCACCGAGGCCGCGTTCAACGAAGACACGCGTCGCGAATGGCATTTCTGGCTCGAAGCCAAATACGAAACCATCGAACGCCTCAACCAACGCATGGGTCTCCGCCATTGGGGACAGGTTGTTTCCGCGTGGAACCAGGTGCCGATGCCGATGACCGCGCCCACGCAGCACAACCCCGCGCTCGTCCTCGACTGGTGCCGGTTTTGCAGCGACACCATTGTGCAATTCGTCAAAATGCAGGCCGACCTGCTGCACGAAATCACGCCCGACCGGCCCGTCACCACGAATCTCCGCGCCTTGCGCCATCGCTTTGACCATTTCGACCTCGCCGAGGTGATTGATTTTGTCTCCATTGAAAGCACCGCCGCCATCCAGTCCAAGCCGGCGGAAATCGCCTGCGAAATTGACATGCTGCGCTCGCTCAAAAAAACCGGCGTCCGCACGCCCGACGGCGATTCCGGTTTCTGGGTCATGGAGCAAAAAGCCGGCAACGTGAACTGGCAGGAGGTGAATTCCCTAGTCCGCCCCGGCGTCCTGCGGATGTTCACCTATCAGCTCGTTTCGCGCGGCGCGAACGCCGTATTATTTTTCCGCTGGCGGCAGCCGCGCATCGGCAGTGAAAAATTTCACGGGGCCGTCCTGCCGCACCACCTCGAAGGCAGCCGCCGCGTGTTCGACGAAATCACCCACATCGGCGAAGAACTGAAACTCCTCGCGCCCGCGCTCAAGGACACCAAGGTCGTCGCCGAAGCCTGCATCCTTTATTCGCACGACAACGACTGGGCGCTGCAACAACCGAACCAGCCGAACAAGCACTTCAGCCTGCGCGAGCACGTCCAGTTGATCTACAACGCGCTCCACGACCGCAATGTCCTCGTGGATTTTGCGCGCCCGTCCGAGGATCTGTCGAAATACAAAATTGTTTTCGCGCCCTCGTTGCATCTGCTTTCCGGCGGCGATTCCGACCGCCTGAAACTTTACGTCCAGAACGGCGGCACCCTCATCGGCACGTTCAACACCGGCCTCGTGGACGAAAACAACATCGCCCCCGACACCGGCTTCCCGCACGATTTGACCGACCTGTTCGGCCTCGAAGTCCAGGAATTCGACGCCCTGTCGCCGAGTGAGGAAAACCACATGACTTTCAAAGGCGCGTTTCCGACCAGTCATCTGCACCCCGCCAAACTGTGGTGCGATTTGATCGAGCCCAAGGACTGCCAGATTCTCGCGACCTACTCCAAGGATTTTTACGCCGGCAAACCCGCCATCACGATGAACACCTTCGGCCTTGGCAAGGCGATCTACATCGGCACCCAAAGCCACCAGCATTTTTATCACGACCTCGTCGCGTGGCTGCGCCAGACCGCCGGCCTGCAACCCTTGTTGAAAGTGCCGGAAAATATCGAAGTCTCCATGCGCGAAAAAGAAGGCTCACGCGTTTATTTCCTGCTCAACCACCAGAATTCCCCCGTGCGCATCCAGTTCTACAAGCCGATGCACGACTTTCTCACCGGTAGCAACATCGTCGGCAACTATGATATCCCGCCGCACGGCGTGCTAGTCATTGACGAGCATCCCGAAGCCAAAAATCTGGAAACGCCCCAGACGGCCCAGGTTTGATTTCCATTCCAATCTGCGGAAGCTGACAAAATCTCTCGCATCCGCGCCTGATTTTTCGTTTCCTCTCCGGCGGTGAATTTTCTGAACCTGATTTTTTCGATTCTCGCGCTCTTGAGCGTTGCCCTCGCCCTGTGGCAATGGCTCGCCGCCCGAAAATTTCCGCTGCACCAAAAAAGTTCTATCGCCAGCTTTGCGCCTGCCATTTCCATTCTAAAACCGCTCAAAGGTTGCGACGAAACCACCGCCGCTTCGCTCGAAACCTGGCTCAAACAAAATTACGCGGGCCAATTGCAAATTTTGTTCGGCGTCGCCGACGTGAACGATCCCGCCTGCGAAATTGTCCGCCAGCTTCTCGCCAAAAATCCGGCCACGAACGCGCAACTCGTCATCTGCGAAAACCTGGCCGGTGCGAACGCGAAAGCCGCCAAGCTCGCGCAACTGGAAAAATTCGCGCAACACAGTTTGATCCTAATCAGCGATGCCGACGTGCGCGTGCCGCTGGATTTCCTCGCCAGTTTTGTCGCGCCGTTGCGTGACGAAAAAGTTGGTCTCGTAAATTGTTTTTACCGCCTCGCCAATCCGGCCACGACCGCGATGCGCTGGGAAGCCGTCGCCGTCAACGCCGATTTCTGGAGCCAGGTTTTGCAGTCCGCCACGCTCAAGCCGCTGGACTTCGCGCTCGGCGCGGCGATTCTTTTGCGACGTAACGCGCTCGCCGAGGTCGGCGGTTTCAAATCGCTCGCCGACTGTCTCGCGGACGATTACCAACTCGGCCACCGCATCGCGAAGAACGGTCATCGTATCGCGCTTTGTCCCGTCGTCGTGGAATGTTGGGACGCGCCGATGAATTGGACGCACGTCTGGAAACATCAACTTCGTTGGGCGCGCACCATCCGCGTCTGCCAGCCGCTGCCGTATTTTTTCAGCATCCTGTCCAACGCCACTTTCTGGCCGGCGCTGTGGCTGTTCGTTTCGCTGGCCGCGACAAAAACTGTTTGCGCGCCGCTGACCGCGCTGGTTTGTCTGCTCATCCGCATCGTTCTCGCGCAAAATCTGCAACGCCGGTTCACGCCGGAGCGCCGACTCGTCTCGCCCGCGTGGCTCGTGCCGGTGAAAGATTTTTTGCAGGCGGCTTTGTGGTTCGGCGCATTTGCCAGCAACACCGTGGAATGGCGTGGACGAAAGATGAAACTGCGCCGCGATGGAACTTTGATTGAGGAAAAGTAAGGTTAAGGCGTGTTTTCAAAATCAGATGGGTGGCACAGGCCTCCGGCCTGTTGTTTTGGGCGTCCCGCCCGAAACCGTTGCGAGGCGTGGGCTGGCTTTGATTTCGACGAACCATTAAGAATAGACGACCTTTGACGAAATCCGGCGCGACGCCGGATTTGACGGGCACGACACCCGTGCTACCATTTTGCGAACACACCCTAATCGGACAAGCTGGCTTGCCGAGCCGTAGCTCGCGGCGCAGCGGAGAGCGAAGGCTGGTGGGCGTTGAGGGATTCGAACCCCCGGCCTACTCGGTGTAAACGAGGTGCTCTACCACTGAGCTAAACGCCCGAACCGGCACACGCTACCAAGACCGCGCGCCGACAACAAGCCCTTGTCGGTGCCGCCACCGAATGACGGTTTGTTCCGGCTGAAGCAGGAGGATTTGTGTGGCGGGAAAATTCTGGTTTCCCCGTCTCTCCGCAAATAATCAGAACAATTTACCCATTTCTTCAGCGAAGATTGGACAGTATGTCTTACAACAAGACAGGCCGGTTCGTTCGCCGCGCCTCGGTGAACCGTTAGAAAATTTTTAGAATCTTGGCATTGGCTGTGCTTACACTTATGCTGAAATAATGGAATAATTATGAATATGGCAAATCCTTTTCAGATTCCGGCTTGTTTGAAGCGGGCAGACCTTGAACTGATTCGTCGGAACCGGTTTAGGAAGGGGATCATCGCGGTTGTGGCTGCCAGCGCGGCCTTGCTGGTCGGACTGTTGATTGCAGGCTGCATGAGCGAGCATTCAAAAACCGCCAGCATCACCCCGCTGGAGAACGAGCCTGATTTCTCAAAGCCCCAGGCCAATCAAGTTTTGGTGGCGGAACAAAAGCCAGAGTCCAGTCCGGCACCGGCTGCCTTTCAGCCGGTATTGCCCGTCGCCAAGAAGATTGTTTTGGCTCATTCGGGTGAGTTTTACATGGTCAAAGGCGGCGACACTTTGGCCCGCATTGCCAAAACCCACGGAACCACGATCAATGCCATTAAAGCAGCCAATAGCTTGGACGGCGACCGCATTGCAGTCGGAGCAAAGTTGAAAATACCGACAGCTTAAACAGGATTTAGCACTTGCCATTCTCCGGATTTCCCTTATTTTCCCGCCCGCCTGAACGCCGCGTGTGCGGATGGTTCATTAAGGCTGAGAAAAAACAGTCAACAATCAACCTAACCCTTAACCTCCGTTGCCCCGGCAGCGTTCGTTAGTTAGGCAATGGAGTCTTCAGTCCCATATTTGGGACGAAAAGCCTCCCGCAGTTCATCACCGTAAAGTTATGCTCACAATGGAAGAAGCCCTGAAGCAGAGCGGCAAGTCGCTCGTGGCTCAAGGCGAAATCGTCAAAGGCACCGTCATCGAAGTCCGCAAGAATGAAGTCTTGGTGGACATCGGCTACAAAAGCGAAGGCGTCATCCCCGCCAATGAATTTATTGACATCAAGGAAATCAAGGTCGGCCAGGAAATTGATGTCCTCATCGAGAAACTCGAGAACAAGGAAGGCACCGTCGTCCTCTCGCATGAGAAGGCAGAGTTCAAGAAAAACTGGGACAAGATTCTCACGATCTGCAACGAAGGTGGCCGCATCATGGGCAAGGTCAAGGCGGTCGTCAAAGGCGGCCTGATTGTCAACGTGGGCGTTGAGGCGTTTTTGCCGTCGTCACAGATTGACGTCATCACGCCGAAAAACCTCGCCGGTTTCGTCGGCAATTCCTACGAGTTCAAGGTCGTCAAAATCAACCAGGAGCGCCAGAACATCGTGCTTTCGCGCCGCGAATTGATCGAATCCGAGCGCAATGAAAAACGCGCCAAGCTGCTGGGCGAAATGGTGCCGGGCGACATCCGCAAGGGCACGGTCAAGAACCTCACGGATTTCGGCGCGTTCATTGACTTGAACGGCATTGACGGTCTGCTCCACATCACGGACATGAGCTGGGGCCGTTTGAATCATCCGTCGGAACTTTTGAAAGTCGGTCAGGAACTCGACGTGGTCGTGTTGGACGTGAACAAGGAAAAGGAGCGCGTCAGCCTCGGCCTCAAGCAGAAGATGACCAATCCGTGGGACAACATCGAAGCGAAGTTTCCCGTCGGCGCGAAGGTCAAAGGCAAAGTCGTCAGCCTCGTGCCTTACGGCGCGTTTGTGCAGCTCGAACCCGGCGTGGAAGGTCTCGTCCACGTCACCGAACTTTCCTGGACGAAACGCGTGGCCAAGCCCAGCGATGT
>DMQW01000143.1:1918-3983 GCA_003455565.1 Limisphaerales bacterium | reverse complement strand
CAACCCTCCCGGAAGAACCGTTTCCAGCCTTCTGGGTCCACGGAAACGATTATCAGCCTGATGAAGACAATGGTGGCAACGGCGAAAACGGCCTGCAGCAGATGTTGATGCAAAATGTTGGTCGGAAAATATTGCTGTTACCCGCATGGCCTGCCGGATGGAATGCCGGTTTCAAATTGAATGCGCCATTCCAGACCACCGTTCAAGGAACTGTTAGAAATGGGAAATTGTCCGATCTGGTCGTTACCCCGCGCGACCGTCTGGCGGATGTGATTGATATGTCCACCAATCGCAACCCCAGCACCATCATCGCAAATACTTCGCCGGCAAAGGCGGCCATTGTTCAGCCAGAGCAGCCGGTTGCCCTCGAGCGTCAGCCAGTTCGCGTAGCGTGCGTTGGCGACAGCATCGTCTATGGAGCAAATATCGAAAACCGCAGCCGGAACAACTGGCCGGCGGTATTGGGGCGATGGCTGGGTGACAATTGGAGTGTTCGTAATTTTGGTCTTAACGGCGCAACAATGCTGATGAAGGGCGATCTTCCTTATCGGAAACAGCCAGTCTATTCCCGGGTTTTGGAATACAAACCGGACATTCTTATCATCAGTCTCGGCGGCAACGACAGCAAGCATCCGACGGACGACGTCAAAGACGCAGTCAACAACTGGCAATACGAAAACGACTACGTCGGCGACTACAAAGAAATGATCGCCGCGTTCAAGGCAATCAATCCGGCCATGAAAATTTATGTGTGCATTCCATTGCCGGCCTATCCTGGTCGCTGGGGAATTAACGACACAACCATTCGTGAAGAAATTGCGCCCATGGTTCGTCAAGTCGCAAAGGACACCGGCGCAACCGTGATTGATCTTTACACCGCCATGAGCGGCAAGCCGGAATTGTTTCCCGATACTGTTCATCCCAATGCCGCCGGAGCGCAATTGGTCGCCACCGCAGTTTATCGTGCGTTAACCGGCCAAGAACCATCAGGCGATAGAACAACAGCAACCGCAGACAACAGCGACAGCGTTGAAAGCATTCTCTCGCCGCAAGATGCCATTGTTCCATTGAAGCAAACTATCAAAGGCGAGGCCAATACGCTGGCAGTGACCGGCGATTTTGGTGGAGATGGCGGTGTTGAACTTGTGGACAGCATCATTGACGGAAATTTAGATTCCAAACATTTGAACAAGGGAAATTCGGACGGAAGCTCTCCCGGCGTGAACACCGGATTTTTAATCACTCCAAAAGCCGGTGCGAAAATAGTCGCCGCGATTCAGTTCGCCACCGCCAATGATTCGGAGGAGCGCGATCCGGTGGGCATCACCGTCGAAGGTTCAAACGCTGAAGACGCGACCAAGGCACAGGGAAGCGATTTCACTTTGATTTATTCCGGTCCAGGTGGACTGGAAAATGTTTTGGATCGGAATCATTGGGGGCATACCGTGACATTCACGAACGCCACCGCTTACAAAAGCTACCGGGTTTTGATCACCGCAACTCGCGGCGAGGCTAGTGGGACACAATATAGCGAAGTAAGGCTGGGGACTGCTGTCGTCCCGGCAAAATAGTTTGGTTCAGGAACAATGTTGCTTCGCCAAACGAATTGATGGATTGTTCCGGAAAAATTGAAATCCATTTGTCCTGAACATTTCTCAATTTATGGGGTCTTGTCCACAGTGTTCGCTGCGACTTGCCTTCCGCCAGATTCTGTAGCGTCACTGCCTGCGCCGGGCCGTCGGTTTCCAATACTACGACGGTATCAATCGGATTGGATGCTTGTGCCGGTAGTGTGATCGCCACGCGGGACATTCACCCCGGCGGAAGTGAAGATGCCCGTGGACACGGCGGAAGGGGAATGGAAGCTGTTAATCCTCTTTGCCTACTTCACCGGGGCGCGGCTTTCCGATTGCTGCCGGATGCAATGGGACGGCGTTGACTTGGCGGGGGAAACCCTGACTTGCATGCAAGCCAAGACCGGCGCGAAAGTGACCGCGCCGCTTCATCTTGACTTGCTGGTGCGATTGAACAAGCTGGCGGGGACAGGCGAGCATCAAAAATACAC
>DMQW01000143.1:0-1616 GCA_003455565.1 Limisphaerales bacterium | reverse complement strand
CGGACATTATCAAACACCGTTGACGGCTTTGGCTTGGTGATACATAGTTGTCTCACAATGAAAACAGCTACGGTCAGAGATTTGCGAAATAGTTTTCCGCGCGTGGCCGCGTGGATTGCCGAAGGCGAGCCGGTGGAGATCACCAAGGCGGGGAAATTGTTTGCCCGCCTCGTGCCGCCCGCGCCCGTCAAAACGCCCAAACTCGTCAAGCCCGACATCATGGCGCGGTTGAAAGAAACGTGGGGGGACCGCATTTTCTCCACCAAGGAAGTTGCTGAAATGCGCGCGGCGGAATTGGAAGGCGAAGAAGGATGATTGCCTTCCCGGACACGTCGTTTCTGTGCGCGATTTACCGGCGGCAGGATAATTCCCCGGCGGCGGCGGCATATTTCAAAGCCATGCCCGAAGCGTTGTTCGTCTCCGGTCTGCTGCTTTACGAATTTCGCCAGAGCGTCCGTTTTCAAGTCTGGCTTCATGCGCGGGACAAAAGCAAAGGCTACCCGCAGGCCGATGGCGACGGCGCACTGGCCGATCTGCAAACCGACTTGGACACCGGCGCGGTGGTGGTGGTGACTGCCGACTGGCCGGACGTTCACCGGCTGGCCGAAACTATTTCCAAACGCCACACCATGACGGGCGGGCATCGCCGCTTGGACGTTCTCCATGTGGCCACAGCGTTGCACTTGGGCGCGCGGGAATTTCTCACGTTCGATACCAACCAGCGCAAACTTGCTACCGCCGAAAAATTAAAGGTGAAGCCGTGAAACGCATGGCGAACAAACTGCCGCCGATTCATCCGGGGGAAATTCTCCGTGAAGAATTTATGCTGCCGCGTGGCCTGTCGCAAAACGCGCTGGGGCGGACGTTGAACGTGCCGCCGCGCCGCATCATGAAATCGTTTTGGAAAAGCGTGGCATCACGGCGGACACCGCTCTGCGGCTGGCGCGGCTGGAAAAGCCACGGCGAAAATGTTTTCAAGCCGCGCGCCGTGCGATCAAGCCCGCCCGCGCCAGAATTTCCGGCATTATCACCAGCGGCAAACATAGCCGAAACCCGTGGAATTGTTAGCAGCTAGTGTTAGCAGTAAGCCGTTTTGAAAGCCTTAAAAACTCACATAATCATTGATTCTATTGGATTAAAGTGAGACTGGTAGCGCATACGGGAATCGAACCCGTCCTTCAGCCTTGAGAAGGCCACGTCCTAGCCGATAGACGAATGCGCTAAAGCAGTGAATACTATCCGCCGTCGCCGCGAAGTCAATGCGCGGCTATCCGATGCACTTCGATGCACTTCCGGGGGGAAGGCAAAACTACATTGTCTCGTCCGATTTAAGGGCAGGATTCTATTTCATGCCTCAACTGTTCGGAAGAATAAAAAAACAAATTAATCTCGTTTGCACTGCGTCGGTTGACGGCGTTTGTGGACTTGCAGGCCAGGCGGGAAGCACCAGGTGCCAAGCGCCTCGCGCCAAACTCCTCACACCGTGCTCTTTGCGCCCGGCGCATTGCGCTCTGCACAGCCAAAACATGGCCGGGGACTACATGGCCCCCGTCAGGGACTACACGGTCCCCGCGAGGGGACTTCATGGTCCCCGTCAGGGACTGCCTAGTCCCCGC
>DMQW01000293.1 GCA_003455565.1 Limisphaerales bacterium | reverse complement strand
GATTAAATCAGCGCTTCCCTAGCGATGACTCTAGCTCGAAAATCAGAAAAACAGGGTTTTTGGAAGTCCCCTTAACAGAACGATGCAGAAGCAAACTGGAAATAAATTTATTATTTGCGCTTTTCTGTTCATGTTTTCGTTTTAATTCCCCGTCTTCAATTCCACCGCGTCGTGCTGGCCGGCGGGTTCAGGGTTTCTCCGCCACTACTTTGCCTGCGCGTAAAACATAAATTGGCGTGCCATACATACGGGCGGTTTTACGCGCGGCCAAACCAGCGCGGCGCAATGCACGTCCAACGGCGGTCGGAAAATCTTGGGAATTACATTTTTTATTCTTCGCTTTCATTTGTTTTTCTCCAATAGGATCGGGCTGTCGCCCGAATTATCATACACCTCCCATGCATCCGCCAGCGGTTTGTAGGCGGCTTCAAAATTTTCCCAGCCACGGACAAACCGTCGCAAGACATCCGCGCGCGGAACATGGTGTCCGCCTTGTTTGACGCGGGCGGTGATGCGGCGCAACAGCAATGGCACTGACGAAACCCGCAGGAAAGCAATTTCAATCCGATAGCCAGCCGCTTTCCAGCGTTTAATCCGGCTCAAATAAGTCAAGCCGCTCAACGTGCTTTCAAAGGCAAAATCCTGACGCGACCTGGCCAAGCGATCAAGTTCGCCAAGAAACAAACGTCCGGCACTCAACGTGGCCAGATCAGGTTTCAGTGGTGATAATCCGGCGGCAAGCAAATCGGCGTTTACGAAATGGATCACACCCGCATCCTTGGGCAGAAACTCGCGGGCGAATGTTGTTTTTCCTGCACCGTTCGGCCCGGCGATGATGATGCAACGGGGAGAATTCATTTCAATTCCCCGTCTTCAATTCCACGACATCATGCGGTGCCGCCTCGCGCTGGCCGGCGGGGCTGACGCGGATGTAACGCGCCTTGTCGCGGAGTTGCGCGAGGTTTGCCGCGCCGAGATAACCCATGCCGCTTTGGATGCCGCCGATGAGCTGTGCGAGCACGCGGTCCACCGGGCCGCTCGCTTCCTTGAGCGCCTCGATGCCTTCGGCGGCGACCTTGCGCGTGGTGTCGGCCTTCTCGTGGCCGTAACGCGCCGCGCTGCCGGATTTCATCGCGGCAAGACTGCCCATGCCGCGATACTGCTTGTAAAGTTTGCCGCTGATTTCCAGCACGTCGCCGGGCGCTTCGGTGCAGCCGGCAAAAATGCCGCCGCAAATCACGGATTGCGCGAGCGTCAAGGCCTTCACGATGTCGCCGGACTTCGTGATCCCGCCGTCGGCGAGAATGGAAACTTTCTTTTTCGCCGCCGCACGCGAGCAGACGTAAAGCGCCGTCAGTTGCGGAATGCCCACGCCCGCGACAATGCGCGTGGTGCAGATGGAACCCGGCCCCTGCCCGACTTTAATGGCGTTCGTGCCGCAGTCGGCGAGGTATTCCACGCCCGCCGCACTGGTGACGTTGCCGGCGATGAGCGGCAGTTTCGGAAAGGCGTCGCGCAGCACGCGCACCATGTCGCCCACGCCTTTGCTGTGGCCGTGCGCGGTGGAGACGGCAACCACATCCACGCCGCGTTCCACAAGTCCGCCGACGTGGTTCAAGATGCGTTCACGGTCAAGTTCACCAAAGGCATTGCGCGTGGCGGAAATGGCGGCACCGCAGACAAGGCGGAACTGCGCGTCGCGCGCGGGCTTGAACTGCGCCTTTCGTTCCTGCGTGATGCGCTCGACATCGCTCATGGTGATGAGGCCGAGAAGATGGTCGTCTTCATCCACGACGAGTAGCTTGTGAATGCCGATGTGTTCGGTGAAAAATTTGTCGGCGCGGGCAATCGGGTCTTTGCCGAGTTCCTTTTTGCGGATGGTGTGAACCTGATTGCGCGGTGTGAGCGCCTCGGAAACTTTCTTCGTGGCGTAACGCGGCTTGACGACGTGACCGGAAAGCAGCCCGGCGAGGATTCCCTTCGCGTCCACGACCGGGAACGTGCTGAAGCCGAATTTTTTCTCCTCAATCAACGCCAGCACATCGCCGATGAGTTGATCGGGAGAAACTTTAATCGGCTCCTGGATCAAGCCTTGGACGTGATACTTGACGCGGCTGACCTGCGAGAGCTGTTCGCGTTCCGGCATATTGTAATGGATGAGGCCGAGACCGCCGTTGAGCGCCATCGCAATCGCCATGCGCGATTCGGTGACGGTGTCCATGTCGGACGAGATGACGGGGATGTTCAGTTGCAGACCATCGGCGAGCGTGATGTCGAGCTGCGTGTCGCGCGGCAGCACCTCGGAGTAAAGCGTCGCCAGCGTGATGTCGTCGAACGTGAGGCCGACCTTGCAGTTGGCCGTGAAAAATTTATCCGCCGCCTGATAGAACGGATTGTCGAGTGGAGAATTGCGCGTCGCTGCCATGTCGGAAAATGCCGATTGGCCGGCAGGTTTGGCAAGCAAATTTACTGCGGCAGAATTGGAACGCCGAGCACCGTCTCGGCAAGTTTCAGTTGGAGTTCAAGCTTTAGCTTGTTCGGGGGAACAAGCTAAAGCTTGAACTCCAACGCGGCCGTCACCGCGCCCGCTGCGTCAATGCCATCTTGCCGATGCCGGTTAGCACGTCCCACGCCGGGCCGGGAAATTTATGCATCTGCACCATCACGTCCTCGAAGGCGGTCAGGAACCAGTTCGCATCCGCCTCGGTTATGATGAGCGGCGGCAGCAGCTTCACCACGTCCACGCCATGCCCGGCGACCTGCGTGATGATGTGATGTTTGTCCATCAACGGAATGACGGCGGCCTGCGGAAACAAACTTTTGTCGAGCGCGTGGCACGTCGTCCACGCAATCTTCAAGGAGATGGATTTGGGCGAACCGAATTCGATGCCGGTCATCAAACCGCGCCAGCGGACTTCCTTCATGAATTCAAAACGCGGCACCATCGCCTGCAACCCCTGCCCGATGAAGTCGCCCATCTTCGCGGCGTTGGCGATGAGGTTCTCGCGATCCAGCACGTCCAGCGCGGCGAGGCCGGCAACCATGGCAAAACTCCCTTGGCTGAACGTGGAGCTATGGACGACGGAGCGCGACATGGAGGAGAAAACTTTCTCGTGAATCCACTTCTTGCACAGCACCGCGCCCACTGGCACAAAGCCGGCGGAAAGGGTTTTGGCCAGAATCACGATGTCCGGGTCCACCGCGCCTTCATGTTCGATGGCGAGGAATTTTCCCGTGCGGCCCATGCCGGACTGCACTTCGTCGTCAATAAACAGCGCGCCGTGTTTGCGGCAGAGTTGTTGCGCCGCGAGCAGATAGCCGGGCAGCGGCAGATTCACGCCCTTGCCCTGAATCGGTTCGACGATGAATCCGGCGACGTCGCCCTTCTTCAATTCCTTTTCCAGCGCATCAAGGTCGTTGAACGGAATCGCGCGGCAATCCGGCAGGAACGGCGCGAAGCCTTCGCGAAAATTATCGTCGCCGTTGATCGAGAGCGCGCCGGTGCTCAAGCCGTGGAAAGATTTTTTGCAATGGATGAGCGCGGGTTTGCCGGTAGCGCACTTGGCGTATTTCATCGCCGTCTCCACGCCTTCCGCGCCGGAGTTGGTGAAGAACACCATGTCCAGTTCGTTCGGCATCCGCTGCTTCAACTCGGCGGCGAGCAGGCCGGCGAGCAGCGGCGCTTCCATCTTCACGAGGCTCGGATACTCGGCGTCGAGAAATTCCTTGAGGATGCGGCGGACTTCCGGGTGATTGCGGCCAAGGCCGAACACGCCGTAGCCGCTCAACAAATCCAGATACTTCTCGCCCTTCACGTCCCAGAGATACGGCCCCTCGGCGCGCGTGTAGCAGCGGTCGAAACCGATGGTTTTCAGCGTGCGGACGTTGGCGGGATTGATGTGTTCCGCGTGCAGCTCGTAATTTTTCCCGGCGTGTTCCTTGACGAGCGCGGCGATGTCCAATGGCGGACGTGCGGCGGCGGTTTGGCTCAAATGACTTTCCGACGACATGATTCTGACATTTTAGCGCAACGTCAGTGTAATCAAGCAAATTACCAGCGCCTTTTATTTGAAAGACCCCGAACACCTGCTCGCCGTTCCACCTTAATCCACATAGCCGGTTGGATTTTTTTTGTGCCACGCCCACGCGGTCGCGACGATGTCTTCGAGTTTCGGATACTGCGGTTTCCAGCCCAGTTCGTTGAAGGCTTTGTTCGCGGCGGCGACGAGCTTGGGCGGATCGCCTGCCCGACGCGGTTTTTCAATCGCCGGAATTTTTTTGCCGGTAATCTTTTCGCACATCTCAATGACCTGTTTCACCGAGTAACCGTCGCCATTGCCGAGGTTGAAGAAACCGCTTTTGCCCGGCTGCAATCCCAGAATGTGCGCCTGCGCCAGATCCTTGATGTGAATGTAATCGCGGATGCAGGTGCCGTCGGGCGTCGGATAATCCGTGCCGTAAATCTCGACGTGCGATTTCTGGCCGAGCGCGACTTGCAGCACGTTCGGTATCAAATGAGTCTCGATGCGGTGATGTTCGCCAAATTTTTCGCTCGCACCGGCGGCGTTGAAATAGCGGAACGCGATGAACTCCAGCTTGTAAATCTCGCGATACCAGATGAGGACTTTCTCGAACATCAGCTTCGCCTCGCCGTAGGGATTGATCGGACGCTGCGGCAAATCTTCCGTCATTGGCACGCGGTCGGGCGGACCGTAGGTGGCGCACGTCGAGCTGAAGACGAATTTTTTCACGCCGCATTCCACGGCGGCGTCCGCAAGCTTGAGCGCGTTGACCATGTTGTTGTGAAAATACTTTTTCGGGTCGGTCATGGATTCGCCCACGAGCGCGCTCGCGGCGAAGTGCATGATGGCGTCCGCCTTGGCGTCGCGCAGAGATTGTTTGACGAGCGCGAAATCGCGCAGGCAACCTTCAATAAACTTGGCGCGCGAATCCACCGCCGAGCGATGGCCTTCGGTGAGGTTGTCGAAAACCGTGACCTGATGGCCGGCGTTGAGCAGTTCTTCCGTGCAAATGGAACCGATGTAGCCGGCGCCGCCAGTGACAAAAACATTCATGCCGTGAATGTAAAAAAATTGTGCGGACTTTCAAAGTTGAAACTGCGGATGCGCCTGCAACCGTTCCCAACTCTCTGCGCTCAACGGCGCGCAGCGATAAACCGCTTCCGTCATCGGCTCGGCGCTGTGCGAACGGCGCACGCGCTCCAGCCACCGGCGGTCGAGCGGTTCGGCCAGCAACGCCAGCGTGTTGGCGGCAATCGTGGTTTCCTCCTTCTCGCCGGTCGCGTGGCCGACGCCGACAAAAAACCCGGCGAGCAGCAAGGTGACGCGCAAAATCGTGCTGCGCGAATACGTCGGCAGCGCGCAGGGACGTTGCGGGTCGAGCAATTGAAACAAGTTGGTGAAGAGCGGCAGCGTCCACATCGCGGGATTTTTGGCCGGCGAATAGGCGTCGAACAAAATCGCGTGCGGCGCGGGGGTAAATTTTGAATTTTGAGTTTTTAATTTTGAGTTGGAAAGAAAAGTTGGGAAGTCGCCAAGATGAAATTCCCATTCCACCGTTTGTCCACCATCCTGAAAGGCCACCCGGTGCGCGCGGAGAAATTCTTTCAGATGATTTTCGTAGCCGCCGAAGTAGCCAAGCGCGCCGGCATTTTTCAGCGCGAACTCCAGCGGTTCGATTTTGTGGTCAAAACTTACCAGGCGGATGTCGCACGCAATCTCCCGCGTGGCGCGCAGGACGGTGAGCGCGTTGGCCGCCGCACCGAGACCGACATCCCAGATCACGAATTCGCCGGTGTGATTTTTGAGACGTTCGCGCAAACGGAGCTGGTTGACATAAAGCGCCTCTGCCTCCGCGACCGGGCCGATGACCGGATGAAACGTCTCGTAATCCGCAAGCGAACGCACGGAACAGGTGCCGTTTCGCAGGTGGACAAGCTGGTAGCCGGAATTGGTCTGCACGATTTAGTTTTGCGTGAACGCTGGCGGACGAAAAGAAAAACCGGCAACCCGCCACAACACGGATTGCCGGTCCAACCCAAACCCCAACACCAAAATCAGAGCTGCGTCATCGCCTCATCCATCGCGGCGAGGAGCGTGGTCATCGTCGCCTCCGTTTCGTCACCCATGTTGGAGACGCGGAAGGTCGTGCCCTTGATTTTTCCATAGCCGCCGTCAATCAGGAAGCCGCGATCCTTGACCAGCTTCTGCAATTTCGCCACGTCCACCGTGCGACCGCCCGGACGCGCGCCGTTGCTGACGCAGGTGAGCGTGACGGATTCAAAACCTTTTTCAGGAAATAAATTGAAACCATGTTTCGCCGCCCACTCGTGAACCATTTTGTTCGTCTGACGATGGCGGGCATAGCGGTTCTGCAAACCTTCCGCAAAGAAATCATCGAGCTTGGATGACAGCGCGAAGACGTGGCCGATGCTCGGCGTGCTGGGCGTCATGCTCTGCCCGGCATTTTTCTGAAATTCAACAAAGTCGAAATAATAGCCGCGATCTTTCGCCGTCGCCGCCTTCGCGAGCGCAGCGGGCGAAGCCGCGAACACCGCAAGACCCGGCGGAAGCGCAAAGGCCTTCTGCGTTCCCGCCAGCAAAACGTCAATGCCGAGTTCATCGAACGGCAACGGCACGGCGGTCATGGAACTGACGGCGTCCACGATGAACATGACGCCAGGATATTTTTTCTTGAGCGCGGCGATTTCCGTGAGCGGACTCATCACGCCGGTGGAAGTTTCGTTGTGGATGACCGTGAGCGCGTCGAATTCGCCGGTCGCGAGTTTTTTATCAATCGCCTCGGCGCGGATGGGCGAACCCCATTCCACTTGCAGCGCCTCAGCCTGCTTGCCGCATTTCTTCGACACGTCAAACCATTTGTCCGAGAACGCGCCGCACATGCAGTTGAGGACTTTTTTCTGCACGAGATTGCGAATCGCGCCTTCCATCACACCCCACGCGCTGGAAGTGGACAGATATACGAGTTGCTTCGTGGAAAGCAATGTCTGGAGTTGCGGCTGGATTTTCGCGTAGAGGTCTTTGAAACCCTGGCCGCGATGGCCGATCATCGGCGAGCAAAACGCCTTGAAGGTTTTCTCGCTGACTTCGACCGGTCCGGGAATGTGCAGTTTGATGTGTGCCATAAAATGTTCGTGAAATTTTTCACAAGCTGGCGGACAACGCAAGTTTTTTTGCCGTGCAATCTGGAACCGCCTTCACGCCGGTAAATATTTTTTCGTTGACGGCACCGGAGCAAATTTGATTTAATCGTCGCGGTTCAAAAATGGAATGACTATGGCGGGCATGATGGCAACCACGAATGGGTTTGGGCTGTATGCGGGGTTCAATTGCAAACTCGTCTTTCCATCCGGCCAATTTCTTGGCGGTCTCTCCCGGTTTCCGGTTCACGCGGTTAATTCCTTTTACGATGTCCCCTGAGCGCCAGTTCCAGATGCGGCGAGCGAAGCTGCTTGTGCTGCAACACGCGCGACTGGTTGAGCGTCTTGCCGCGCAACATTTCGTGCCAGAGGTTTTCATTCAGTCGTTTGGGCTTGGCCGTCTGGTTTTGAAACGTCTTCAAATCCACCACCCGCGCCAGCGGCGCCGTCCAGCCGCAGGGCTGATACCGCTCGTCGC
>DMQW01000085.1 GCA_003455565.1 Limisphaerales bacterium | reverse complement strand
CTGATTATTTTCCGGATAACACCCAGCCCGGAGCCAGCGATCTGGCTTGGATGGCATTGAATTTTACAAACATTTTTTACCCGGTTTATCTGTATCCCAACCGGCCCGGCTCGACCACCTCGGGGCAACGCGCTCAAAACGATGTCATGTCCTGTCCTACGGACATTGTCCATCGAAGCGTCGAGGCTGACCACAATTTTCCAAATCTGATTGGTTATAACTACCTGCCTTACCGGGCGAACGGAGCCGGAAATTTTTGGAGCTATGATGCCTTCGGACTCGGCAACTGGTGTCTTAACCGGAAAAAATTTGGCGGGCAATTTCGAAAAGCGCCGGTGATGATGGACCGGTTGCAAAGCACTTCCAGCATGGGCTGGTATGATGCGCCCTATGGCATCCGCTATGTGGATTCATGTCATGCAGGCAACAATGGCGTCCCCGCGGGCGGAAATTTTCTTTTCGAGGACGGGCATGTGGAATGGCGAAAATTCAGTGATGGCAACCATGCCGGCACCATTGACAGTGGTTCGACCGGATCGGGTTCGCAAGGCACTTACACTGATTATTACCGGCCCACTGAAATTGACAAAGGGCCATGGTGACCGGCTGCGTTCGACAGTTTCCTCCAATTGTGCAACTTTACGGATGATTGACTTGATTAGCGCGTAGTTTCGTGTAAAAAATTGTTTCGCTTTTTTCAAGTAACACTGAAATGAACATTCACGAATATCAGGCCAAGCAGTTGCTCGCCAAATATGGCGTCGCCGTCCCGTTTGAAATCCCCGCCAAATCGCTCGCTGAAGTGCGGCCGGCGGCGGATAAAATTGCCGCCAGCGGCAGTTCGCGCGTCGTCGTCAAATCGCAGATCCATGCGGGCGGACGCGGCAAGGGAACTTTCAAAACCGGTTTTCAAGGCGGCGTGAAAGTCGCGTCGTCGGTGGATGAAGCGGTTTCGTTCGCCGAAAAAATGCTCGGCAACGTGCTCGTCACCAAACAAACCGGCGCGGATGGGCGCAAGGTGCAGACGTTGCTGCTCGCCGCCGGTGAGAAGATCAAAAAGGAATTTTATCTCGCCGTGCTGCTCGACCGCGCGAATTCGCGTCCGCTCGTCATGGCCAGCACCGAAGGCGGCATGGACATCGAGGAGGTCGCTGAGAAACATCCCGAAAAGATTTTCAAGGAGCACATTGATCCCGCCGTCGGCATCATGCCTTTTCAGGCGCGCAAAATTTCCGCCGCGCTCGGCCTCAAAGGCGATTTGTTCAACGCCGGAGTAAAATTGATCACCGGCGTCTATAACACTTGGTGGGAATGTGACGCGGCGATGGTGGAATTGAATCCGCTCGCCGTCGTGGAACTGGCGGACGGCAAGGAAACGGTCATGGCGCTCGACGCGAAAATTTCTTTGGACGACAACGCGCTGTATCGCCACAAGGATATTTTGGAGATGCGCGATTTGAACGAGGAAGCGCCACTCGAAATTGAGGCGAGCAAGTTCAATCTCAATTACATCAAGCTCGACGGCAGCATCGCGTGTCTCGTCAACGGCGCGGGGCTGGCGATGGCGACGATGGACATCATCCAGCATTTCGGCGGCAACCCGGCGAACTTCCTCGACGTGGGCGGCGGCGCGAGCAAGGAACAAGTCACGGCGGCGTTCAAGATCATTTTGAGCGACCCGAACGTGAAGGGCATTCTCGTGAACATTTTTGGCGGCATCATGGATTGCAACGTCATCGCCACCGGCATCGTCGCGGCGGTGAAGGAAACGCATTTGAACATTCCGCTCGTCGTCCGGCTCGAAGGCAACAACGTCGCCGCCGGCAAAAAAACGCTGGCCGAATCCGGCGTCGCCATCATCACGGGTGATTCCATGGCCGACGCGGCGCAGAAGGTGGTGAAGGCGGTTGGAAAATAATATTCGCAAACCGAAAACAAAATTTCCCATGTCTATTCTCGTCAAACCCAACACCAAGGTTCTCGTCCAAGGCATCACCGGCAGCTTTGGCGCGAAGCACGCGCAACTCTCCATTGATTACGGCACGCAGATCGTCGCCGGCGTCACGCCCGGCAAAGGCGGACAATTCTTTGAGCACGGCGGCAAGAAGATTCCGATTTTCGACACCGTCGCCGACGCGGTGAAACAAACCGGCGCGACCGCGAGCGCGGTGTTCGTTCCCCCGCCCTTCGCCGCCGATGCGATTCTCGAAGGCGCGGACGCCGGACTCGAACTCGTTGTCGCCATCACGGAAGGAATTCCTGTCCGGGACATGGTGCGCGTGAAACGTGCGCTGCAAGGCAACCCCAAGACGCGGCTCATCGGACCGAATTGTCCCGGCGTCGTCACGCCCGGCGACGGCAAGGATTCTCACGGCGGTTGCCGCATCGGCATCGCGCCCGGTTACATTCACAAGAAAGGCCACATCGGAGTTGTCTCGCGCAGCGGCACGTTGACTTACGAAGCGGTCTGGCAATTGACTTCGCGCGGCGTCGGCCAATCCACTTGCGTCGGCATCGGTGGCGATCCGGTGAACGGCACGTCGCATCTGGACGTAATAAAATTGTTCAACGACGATCCTGACACGCACGGAATCATTATGATTGGCGAAATCGGCGGCAGCGCGGAAGAAGAAGCCGCCGAGTGGATCAAAAAAAAATGCAAGAAGCCGGTCGCCGGATTCATCGCGGGTGCGACTGCACCACCCGGACGCCGCATGGGTCACGCGGGCGCCATCGTCAGCGGCGGCAAAGGCACTGCCGAGGCGAAAATTTCTGCGTTCAAGGCCGCCGGCATCGGTGTCGCCGTGACGCCGAGTGAAATGGCGGACACGCTTTTGAAGATGATGTGATGTCATGTGGCGCGCGACGGGTGGCAAGTGACGGACATGCGCGCTTGACACTCGTCACCCGACACTTGTCTCATGTCACTTTCAATGGGCTACGTTGATTTCATCCTGAACCTCGCCGGGCTGCTGCTGTGGCTGAACTGGCGTTCGATCCGGTTTGACCCGCTGGCCAAGCGGACGCCCGCGACGCTGCTGGGCACACTGCGCCCGGCGGCTCCGCGAAAACTTCGTCGCTGGCATCTGCTGCTGGTCATCGCTGGATTGTTGGTGCTGCGCGCACTTTTTTACTGGAAGATTGGAACGGCAACCGGCGACACAACTTCTTATCTAAATCTGGGGGTGACCGCACCCGGCTTCCGCCGCGACATTTTCTGGCAAATTCTGGCCTTCTCATTTTTAAGCTTCGGGCTGACGCTGGGAATTTTTTATGTCGGGCTGCTGGTGCTTTCGGTGTTGAAAGGCCCGGACCCGGTCCATCGGCTCGTCAAAATTCCGCTGGGCCGCGTGGACGGCTGGCCGCGCTGGGCAAAAATCATTTTGCCGTTTTTCGCGACCGCGTTGTTCTGGTGGCTGGCAACCTGGCTGTTCTCATGGCTTCAAATCCTGCCGCCTCCGGTTTCGATGGCTCATCGTTTCGAACAGTCGCTGGTCATCGGGCTGGGCAGTTATCTCGTCTGGAAATTTCCGCTGGGCGCATTATTGGTGCTGCACATTCTGGGCAGTTACATTTACTTCGGCAAACATCCGTTCTGGAATTATGTGAAGCTGACCGCGCAAGAACTGCTGCGGCCGTTGAAAAAAATTCCACTGCGCTTGGGCAGGGTTGATTTTGCGCCGGTGCTGGCCCTGGCGCTGATTTTTCTGGCGGCGGAATTGGCGGGACGCGCGTTGAACATTCTTTATCTGCGGCTCCCGTTCTGAAACCGTTCAGACCTTGGGCAGCTTGATGGTGACCGTGGAACCCTCGCCGCCGCTGCTTTCGACGGTGAGCGCGCCGCCATGCACTTCCACCAGTTTTTTGGCGATGGCCAGACCAAGGCCGAAGCCCTGCTCGTCCTGCATCTTGCGCTCGAACTGCATGTAGGTGCCGATGCGCCGGATCTGCTCGGTGGAAAATCCGCGCCCGCAATCGCGCACGGAAAATTCGATTTCATCGCCCGCCGCCGCGAGGCGCACGCACACGGAGGTGCGGGGGTCGGAAAATTTGAGGGCGTTCTGCACGAGTTCAGTGACAATTTTTTTTAAGTAATCCTCGGCCAGAGCCAGCGGCACATCCGTCAATTCCAAAACCAGATCGTTCGAACGTCCGACCGTCTCGGCTTGCACGGTGGCGGCGGCGCGCACGAGATCCGCCGTCCGGTTGGTCCGGGCGGAACGCAGCGCGGCGATATTCTGGACATCGGTCCCGATGAGTTCGAGCTGGGCGTAAATGAGAAAATTTTCAATCAGCCGTTCCAGTCGCTGGCCCGACTGGCAGATTTCCCGGCTCATCTCGGCAATCAGTTTTGGGTCGAGCGAACCGGCAGATTCCGCAAGCATTTCCGCGTTGGAGATGATGCCGTTGAGCGGCGTGCGCATCTCGTGCGGCAACATCAGGGAAATCTGGCTGCGCAACAGGGAAAGTTTTTTCTCGGCCTCGTCGCGCACGGTCTGCACTTTGCGCAGCCGCGCATTCACGGTCGCATAAAGTTCGTCCACCTTGAACGGTTTGGGCAGGTAATCATCCGCGCCGAGTTCCATGCCGTGCCGCATGCCGGCGGAATCCGCCAGACCGGTCATCAGAATAAACGGAATGGCTGCCGTGGTGGCGTTCTCGCGTAATTTTGAGAGCGTGGCGTAGCCGTCCCCCGATTTGTTCATGTTGACATCACAGAGGATGAGGTCGGGCAACAGTTCACGGGCTTTGGCGGCACCCTCATCGCTGTCCGAGGCTTCGATCACCTCGTAACCCTGCTGCTCCAGCGCCAGCCGGATCATTTCACGCAACCATTCTTCGTCATCAATCACCAAAATTTTACTCACAAGCATTAGGCGTAAAACAAGCATTTTTTATTCCACTAACGCACCGGGCAAACGACAAATAACCAGTTGGTTACCCGAAGTTATTTCCGGTCATCCAGCGGAACATAGCTGTTGAGCGTGCGGCCAATGTAAATCTGACGCGGACGATTGATGCGGCTCTTCGGGTCTTCCATGATTTCCTTGTAATTCGCAATCCAGCCGGGCATCCGGCCAATCGCAAAAATCACCGGAAACATTTCCATCGGAATTCCCAGCGCGCGCATGATGATGCCGCTGTAAAAATCCACGTTCGGATACAGTTTGCGCTCCACGAAATATGAATCTTTGAGCGCGGCGGCTTCCAGATGTTTGGCGATGTCCAATAACGGGTCATTGATTTGCAGCTTGGACAAAACCTCGTCGCATGCTTGCTTGATGATTTTCGCGCGCGGATCGTAATTTTTGTAAACGCGATGCCCGAAACCCATCAGTTTTTTGCCGCTGTTTTTGTCCTTCGCCGCCGCGACAAATTTCGAGCCGTCGTCGCCGGTCTTGTGAATTTCCTGGAGCATTTCGATCACCGCCTGGTTCGCCCCGCCGTGCAGCGGCCCCCACAACGCGCACACACCCGCCGACGCGCTCGCAAAAAGATTCGCCTGGCTCGACGCCACCATGCGCACCGTTGACGTGGAGCAATTTTGTTCGTGATCCGCGTGCAGCAAAAAAATCAAGTCCAACGCCTTCACCACCTCCGGTTTGATTTCGTAATCCTCATACGGCGACGAAAACAGCATGTGCAAAAAATTCTCCGTGTATTTGTAGGCTTTCTTCGGATAAATCAGCGGCAGTCCGTGCGCCTTGCGATACGAATACGCCGCGATCGTTCGCACCTGCGAAATCAGCTTCGCCACATAAACGTCGAATTGCTTGACCTTGCCCCATTGCCAGTGCATGAGTTCCTCGTCGAAGCAACTCGCCGCGTTGATCATCGCCGACAAAATCGCCATCGGATGTCCGCCCGCCGGAAATCCCTCGAAATGAAACTTCATGTCCTCGTGCAGAAACGAATGTTCCGTCAGCAAACCTGAAAAATTTTCAATTTGCGCGCGGTTCGGCAAATTACCGTAAATAATCAGATACGCCACCTCGATGAAATTGGATTTCTCGGCCAATTCTTCAATCGGAATGCCGCGATAACGCAGAATTCCCTTGTCGCCGTCAATGAACGTGATTTTGCTGACGCACGAACCCGTGTTGCCGTAGCCGTCGTCAAGTGTGATGTAGCCGGTGTCCGCGCGGAGCGACGAAATATCCACCGCCTTTTCGCCCTCGCTGCCTTCGACCGTCGGAAATGAAAATGTTTTACCGTCCAATTCCAGTTTTGCCTCTTTGCTCATGTTTTTCTTGTCGCGTGGTTAATTTTGTTTTACAGAATTTGCCGGTGAAAAGGAAAATTAGCAAGACGCGAAAATAAAATTTGCCGGGCGCGGTCACCCCGGAGCGCGGACAGATTGTCCGCGAGTTCATCAACGCGAAGTGTCCGTGCTCCGTCTCCGCACCGATTTTTCTGGCGCGGGGTTCAACTTCCTGACCTAATCAAAAATTATGAAACGCTGGGCCATCCTCACCGTCTTCCTTTATGCACTTGCGCTGCTTGTTCTGACCGTGCCAGTGGCGCTGGTCGCCTTTGGCAATTGGGGATTAAAAAGCGACAGCATGGGAATCAAAGACGCGCTGGCCATGTATGCCAATTTGGGCTACTGGCTCTGGCTCGGCATCCTCGTCGGAGGACAGGCCTTGCTGCTCCTGCTGCCCATCAACATTGCCGAACGCCGGTTGCCCGCGCGCCGCCCGCTGAAAATTCCCGTCATCGTCACCGCCTTCTTTTTGGCAAATCTCTTATTGGCCGGGCTGCTGTCACTGCTTTGCGCCATTTTCAAGGACGGTGGTTTTGCCATTTTTGATTTGCAAGGTTTGTTCCAAGGTTTGTTCAACTGGCTGGCCAGCACCATCAATCATAGCCCGACCCAAAACATCCAGACCTCCGACTGGCAATCCACCTTAAGCATATTTGTTCCCGTCCTGATTTTCTGGCTCGTCTGGGCGTTCATTTTCCGCCGCGCCACCAAAGCGGACGAACCCGCCGCGCTCCTCCAACGCGTCACCCGCTGGCTCCTGCGCGGCAGCATCCTCGAACTCATCATCGCCGTGCCGAGCCACGTCATCGTCCGCCGCCGCGACGATTGCTGCGCGCCCGCCGGAACCTTCTGGGGCATCGCCACCGGCATTTCCGTGATGCTGCTCTGCTTCGGCCCCGGCGTTTTCTTCCTGTTCGTCGAACGCTGCCGGAAGCTGAAACCAAAATCTGCGGACACGGACAAACAAGTCTGAATCAAAACCGCCCCGGCATTTCTGCCGGCACCGTCGGTTTAACCTTCAACCTTCAAACCCCTCAATACGGACCTCACCGCTTTTGAAACCGCCGTCACCACCAAAGGCACGGCCCTCGGCACACCGGCCGGAGCCACCGGCGGATTGGAAGACTCCGCGCACAAAGCCGCCGCCACGGTTGTCCGCAGCGGCGGATGGGTTCATCGAATGGCGCGGAAGAAATGTTCGATACTTGGGACCCCTTTAGATTTGAAATTGTAATTATGGTTGCTATTGCAGGCGGAAGAATCTCGCGGGCGAAGTGTTGGTGACGGTGAAGGCGATGACTGGCACGGCATCACTGGCCGTCACCCAGTTTGGCGAGGCCAAGTTGGTGGTGCTTTGCAAAATGTAATTCGTGGCCGAGGCAGACCAAAAAAGAACAGATTGATTGCCCGTTAATGCAATGTGCAACGATGGCGGCGGCAATGAAAGACTGAACACCGTGCCTTGGCCCGAACTGCCGCCACCACTCGCCGTCCCATACAAGGTGTTGCCCGATAAAATCAATCCGGCGCCCATTCGATATCCATCGCTGCCGCCCGTGAAACTATGCAGGGTCGTAAAACTCGTGCCATCGGGGTTGATGGCGAACACCGTGCCAGCGCCCGAACTGCCGCCATACTCTGTCGTCCCATACAGGGTGTTGCCCGATAAAATCAATCCGGCGACCGTTCGATATCCATCGCTGCCGCCATTAAAACTATAAAGATTTGTAAAACCCGTGCCATCAGTGTTGACCTTGAACACCGTGCCATAACCATTGCCGCCATCCTCCGTCGTCCCATAAAGGGTGTTGCCCGATAAAATCAATCCGGCAAACGGAGCAGCTCCGTCGCTACCGCCAGTAAAACTATGCAGGTTCGTAAAACCCGTGCCATCGGTGTTGACGGCGAACACCGTGCCATTGCCCCCACTGCCGCCATAATACGCCGTCCCATACAGGGTGTTGCCCGAGGGTGTTGCCCGATAAAATCAATCCGGCATACGGCCTAGCTCCGTCGCTGCTGCCATTAAAACTATGCAGGTTCGTAAAACCCATGCCATCAGTGCTGACGGCAAACACCGTGCC
>DMQW01000429.1:5767-17762 GCA_003455565.1 Limisphaerales bacterium | reverse complement strand
TCGCCGTATCAGCACGGCGAGGTTTATGTGCTCGATGACGGCGCGGAGACCGACCTCGACCTTGGCCATTACGAACGGTTCACGAACGTCAAGCTGACGCGGCTAAACAATCTCACGAGCGGACAGGTTTATCAGACCGTGCTCAACAACGAGCGCGAAGGAAAATATCTTGGCAAGACGGTGCAGGTGATTCCGCACGTCACGGACGAAATCAAAAACCGCATCCATGTTCTCGCCGAAAAATCCAAGGCCGATGTCATCATCACGGAAATCGGCGGCACGACCGGCGACATCGAAGGGCTGCCGTTTCTCGAAGCCATCCGCGAATTCGCGCTGGAAGTCGGCTACAACAACGCGATTTTTCTGCACGTCACTTACGTTCCGTTCATCAAGGCCGCCGGTGAATTGAAAACGAAACCGACGCAGCAATCCGTCGCCAAGCTGCGCGAAATCGGCATCATGCCGCACGTTTTGGTGTGCCGTTGTGAAAGGCCGCTCGACAAGGAATTGCGCCAGAAAATTTCCATGTTCTGCAACGTCCCGCTCGAAGCCGTCATCGAGGAAAAAGACGTTGACCATTCTATTTATGAAGTGCCGCTGATGCTGCAACGCGAACGCGTGGACGATTTGGTTTGCCGGCTGTTGCATCTCGACACGCCCGTCGCGAACATGACGCACTGGCAGGAAATCATCCGCAAACTCATCGCGCCGCAGCATCGCGTGCGCGTCGGCGTCGTCGGGAAATACATCGAGTTGCAGGACGCCTACAAATCGGTTTACGAGGCGATCATCCACGGCGGCATCGCCAACGATTGCGGCATGGAGATCGTGCAAGTGGACGCCGAGGAAATTGAAAAGAATGGCGCGGAAAAAATGTTGCACGGCCTCGGCGGAATTCTCGTGCCGGGCGGTTTCGGCGAGCGCGGCGTGGAAGGAAAAATTCTCGCGGCTCAATTCGCGCGCGAAAATAAAATCCCGTATCTCGGCCTTTGCCTCGGAATGCAAATCGCGACGATTGAATTCGCACGCAACATTTTGAAACTCGCGAAGGCGCACTCGACCGAATTTGATTTGCACACGCCGCATCCGGTCATCGCCATGCTCGACGAACAAAAGCGCGTGACAAAAAAGGGCGGCACGATGCGGCTCGGCGCGCAGCCCTGCCAGTTGGCGATGGGCACGAAGGCGCAACAACTTTACGGCGCATTCGTCGTCAACGAACGCCACCGCCACCGCTACGAATTCAACAACGCCTACCGCGAAAAATTCGAGAAGGCCGGCTTCATTTTCAGCGGCCTTTCGCCCGACGGCAAACTCGTCGAAGTCATCGAGCTGAAAGATCATCCATTTTTTATGGCGAGCCAGTTTCACCCGGAATTTTTAAGCAAGCCGCACCAGCCGCATCCGCTGTTCAAAGGCTTCATCGCCGCCGCGCACGCGCACATCCATCACCAGCCGCTGTGAAAATCCATGAGCTTGCTCCGCGTCATTTCGCAAAAGGCAGATGAACAGAAATTGCCTTTCATGCTCATCGGCGGTTACGCCGTCATGGCTCACGGGTTTGTTCGAACGACCGGTGACATTGATTTTATCATCCGAAAATCTCAAGCCAACGACTGGCAAAAACTTCTGGAAAGTTTGAAATTCGCCGTTCATTTCTCCGGCCCGACTTTTTTGCAATTCAATCCACCGCCAAGCGAAAAATTGCCATTGGATTTAATGTTCGTGAACAATGAAATTTTCAACCAGATGCTATCTGCGGCGGCACAAATTGAAACCGACGGCGTCATGGCCAGGGTCGTTTCGTTGCTGCATCTGTTCGCCTTGAAATGTCATGCGTTTCAGAGCCGTCCGCATCGCGCCATGAAAGACATTGAAGACTTGGTGCAGTTGACGAAAATCAACAAGCTGGACTTGAATGAGCCGACGTTGCGGGCTATTTTGCTCAAACACGGTGGCCAGGAATTTTATGAATTACTCAAACGCGAATGCGGCGCAATCCATCCTGAATGACGCGCCGGTGAATTTGGAGTTTCCCGATTGGAGCGGGATGAAATCGCACGTTGTCTGCATGTCGCCAGCAGAGGCATTTCGCTGGAACGAAGAAATGCTCGCGCTTTTTTCAACGCCAAAAAAATCACGGCGCGATTCAAACCGTTGTGTTGTTGAATTCAAACTGTAAGCCGTGACCTACGACAAAACGGTTCAATTTCTCTACGGCCTGCAAATTTTCGGCGCGCATTTCGGGCTGGAAAACACGTTCCGTCTCGCCGCGCTCGCGGGCGATCCGCAGGAAAAACTCCGCTTCATCCATGTCGCTGGCACGAACGGCAAAGGCTCGACCTGCGCGATGCTGGAAAGCATTTATCGCGCATCGGGATTACGCGTCGGGCTGTTCACCTCGCCGCATTTGATTTCGTTCCGCGAACGGATTCAGGTCAACCGGCAATTGATTTCGGAAAACGAACTGGTCCGGCTGGTCGAAGAATTTCAGCCGCTGCTCAAACAATTTCCCAACGGCAATCACCTGACGCTTTTTGAAGTCGTCACGGTCATGGCGCTGAAGTTTTTTGCGGAGCAAAAATGTGACCTCGTGATTTGGGAAACCGGCCTCGGCGGACGGCTCGACGCCACGAACATCGTCACGCCGCTCGTGAGCGTCATCACGAACATCGCCTTCGATCACACGCAATGGCTCGGTGACACGCTGGGGAAAATCGCCACGGAAAAGGCCGGCATCATCAAGCCCGGAATTTCAGTTGTCACTGCGACAGATGAATTATCAGCTTTGGCGGTCATTGAAAAAATCGCGCAGGAGAAAAACGCGGCGCTGAAAATTGTGACGGCGGAACGGCTCGCGGGGACGCTCGCCCCACCATTGCTCGGCGACCACCAAAAACTAAACGCCGCGCTCGCGCTGGCGACGGTTGAAGTTTTGCAAAAGCAAATTTCCGTTCCCGACGAAAAAATTCGCGCGGGGCTTGCTGCCGTTGACTGGCCGGGCCGGTTGCAACTGGTCGCGCGGACTGGCGGACAAAAAATTTTGCTTGATGGCGCGCACAACGTGGCCAGCGCGGAAGTGCTGCGGGCAGCGCTGGAGTTGGATTTCGCCGGAGTCCGTCCGCTTCTCATTTTTGGCACGCTGGCGGACAAGAATTGGCCGGACATCTGCCGGATTCTTGCGCCGCTGGCGGACAAAATTTTCACTGTGCCGGTCGCCAGCGCGCGCACGACGGACGCGCGTGAACTGGCGGCAGCGTTTCGTTCCGCCAATCCGGCGGCGGAAGTTGTGGTCGCGGCAAATTTTTCAGAAGCGTTAAACGCCAGCAAAGACGAGCCTTTCGTCGTGGTCACGGGTTCGTTGTATCTTGTCGGTGAGGCGTTGGAACGGCTGGGGCTTTCGCCGGGCGGCACCGGCGAACGCGGTTTGAACGAGTGGAACGCGGCTCCAATTCAGCGATAAGCAGCCGGCAAGTTAAGTCGAAGTGGCACTTATACTTTTCCCGGGGCGTTGACGCTGGGCGGGATAGTAACTAGAGTTAACCCCGTTATGCCTTACGCTGATACCCTGCCGAAGCAACGTGGCTTTGGCGAAACGACCCGTCCCGACGTCTGGTGGCTCCAGCCGCTCGTGGTGTTCCTTGGCTTCTTCGCGTTCATCGTCTATTCGACGTGGGCGGCGTTTCAAGGAGTCCAAGACATCAAGACCGGCAATTGCAGCTACTGGTTCGGCGGCAACGGCGCAAATTATCTTTCGCCGTTTTACTCGCCGGAATTCTGGGGCACCTCGCCGCATGCCATTTTTGGTGCGATCCTGCCGGCGTGGTGGCCGGCTTGGGCACCGTTCTCGCCCGCCTTTTTGATTTTGTGGATTCCGGCCGGATTTCGTTTCACCTGTTATTATTATCGCGGCGCATATTACAAGGCATTCTGGGCCGACCCGATCAACTGCGCCGTCGGCGAACCGCGCAAAACGTTTCTCGGTGAACGCTCTTTCCCGCTCATCATTCAAAACGTCCACCGCTACTTTTTCTACCTTGCGTTCCTGTTCATCATCCTGCTTTCGCATGACGCGTGGAAAGGAATGTGGTTCACCGACCTGACCGGCGCGAAACATTTCGGCATCGGCGTGGGAACGATTGTGCTGACGTTGAACGCGGTTTTCCTCGCGCTGTATACTTTCGGCTGTCATTCACTGCGGCATTTGATCGGCGGCTTTCTGGATTCCAAATCCAAAGCGCCGACCTGCGCGAAAAGTTACAACTGCGTGAGCTGCCTCAACCGCAAACACATGATGTGGGCGTGGATCAGTTTGTTCTGGGTCGGCTTTGCGGACGTTTATGTCCGCCTTTGCGCGACGGGCCATCTGCATGATTATAGCTGGCATTTTTGAAAATAAGCGCGATGGAAATGACTAATTCCTAAATCCGAATGACGAAAGAATTCCCAATGACCAAACCCCAAAACCGGGCAAAGCGGTTCCGTCGGCATTTGTCATTCGGGCTTGGTCATTCTTTAGTCATTATGGTTTCGTCATTCGTCATTTTCCCGGCAGACATTTCGGAATAGAAAAAATTTAGTTCATCATGGCTACCAATTACGAAACATTTGAATACGACGTGCTGGTCATCGGTGCTGGCGGCGCGGGTTTGCGCGCGGCCATCGAAGCCTCGGCGGCGGGCGTGAAAGTCGGGCTCGTCTGCAAATCGCTGCTCGGCAAGGCGCACACGGTCATGGCCGAGGGCGGCATGGCGGCGGCGATGGGCAACGTGGACGACCGCGACAACTGGCGCGTCCATTTCGCCGACACGATGCGCGGCGGCCAATACGTCAACAACTGGCGCATGGCCGAATTGCACGCCCAGGAAGCCCCGGCGCGCGTCCATGAACTCGAAGCGTGGGGCGCGGTGTTCGACCGCACGAAGGACGGGAAAATTTTGCAGCGTAATTTCGGTGGCCACCGTTATGCGCGCCTCGCCCACGTCGGCGACCGCACCGGCCTGGAACTAATCCGCACCTTGCAGGATCACGGCATTCATCAGGGCATCACCGTCCACATGGAATGGACGATTGTCACGCTGCTCAAGGACGGCGACCGCGTCGTGGGCGCGCTCGGCTACGACCGCGAGCGGGGACGGTTCAAAATTCTCAAAGCGAAGGCGATGGTGCTGTCCACCGGCGGCCTCGGCCGCTCCTACCGGATCACGACCAATTCCTGGGAAGGCACGGGCGACGGGCAATCGCTCGCGTATCACGCTGGCGCGGAACTGGTGGACATGGAATTCCTGCAGTTTCACCCGACTGGCATGGTCTGGCCGTTGAGTGTGCAGGGGCTGTTGATCACCGAAGCCGTGCGCGGCGAAGGCGGCGTGCTGCGGAACAAGGACGGCAAGCGCTTCATGTTTGGCGACATTCCTGACAATTACAAATCCCAGACCTCGGACGATCCCGAAGAAGGCTGGCGCTATGTGATGGGCGACAAAAACGCCAAACGTCCGCCGGAACTGCTGACGCGCGACCACGTCGCCCGCTGCATCATGCGCGAAGTGAAGGCCGGTCGCGGCAGCCCGCACGGCGGCGTCTTTCTCGACATCGCGTGGATCAAGGAAAAAATCCCGAACGCGGCGGAGCACATCAAGAAAAAGCTCCCGTCCATGTATCACCAGTTCATGGAACTGGCGAACCTCGACATCACGAAGGAGCCGATGGAAGTCGGCCCGACCACGCACTACATCATGGGCGGCGTGCGGGTGGACGGTGACACGCAGATGTCCAACGTGCCCGGTCTTTTCGCCGCCGGTGAATGTGCCGGCGGCCTGCACGGCGCGAACCGGCTGGGCGGGAATTCCCTGTCCGACCTCATCGTCTTCGGCAAGCGCGCCGGTGAATTCGCCGCGAAATTTGCGAAGGAACACGGCGCGGGCCAGACCAACGACGCGCAGATCGAGGAAGCCGCGCGCCAGGCGCTGGAACCGTTCGAGCGCGGCGGCAGCACCGAAGGGCCGTATCAAGTGCAGCACGATTTGCAGGGCATGATGCAGGACTTGGTCGGCATCGTGCGCCGCGAAGACGAAATGGCCAAGGCGCTCGACGGCCTCGGCAAGCTCTGGCAGCGCGCCGGCAAGGTCGGCGTGGTCAACAACCGCGAATACAATCCCGGCTGGCACACCGCACTCGACTTGAAACACCAGCTCACGGTTTCCGAGATCATCACTCGCTCGGCCCTCGACCGCAAGGAAAGCCGGGGCGGCCATTTCCGCGAGGATTTCCCGGACAAGGATCCGGCGGCGGCCAAATACAACACCGTCGTCTTCCAGGGCAAGGACGGCACGATGCAGTTGCGCCGCGAGCCGATTCCCGAAATGCCGGCGGCCTTGAAACAAGTCATCGAGGAGATGAAGTAATTAAAATTTAACGCGATGAAAACAGTCACTTTCAGAATCTGGCGCACGGACGGGAACGGCGGCGGAAAATTCGTGGATTACACTACGGAAGTTTCCGAAGGCATGGTCGTGCTCGACGTGGTCCACAAAATCCAGGCCGCGCAGGCCAACGACCTGGCCGTCCGCTGGAACTGCAAGGCCGGCAAATGCGGCTCCTGCTCGGCGGAAATCAACGGCATCCCGCGCCTCATGTGCATGACGCGGCTCGACATGATCCCGATTGACAAGCCCGTCACCATCGAGCCGATGCGCGCGTTCCCCAGCATCCGCGACTTGGCGACGGATGTGTCGTGGAATTTCCGCGTCAAAACGAAGATCAAAAAATTCAAGCCGCGCACGCCCGACGCGCCGGACGGTTCATGGCGGATGCAGCAGGAAGACGTGGACCGCGTGCAGGAATTCCGCAAGTGCATCGAATGTTTTCTCTGTCAGGACGTCTGCCACGTTTTGCGCGACCACCACAAGCACGATGAATTCATCGGCCCGCGCTTTTTGGTCTATACCGCCGCGCTGGAAATGCACCCGCTTGACACAGAAGACCGTTTGCCAGAGTTGAAGCAGGCGCACGGCATCGGCTTTTGCAACATCACCAAGTGCTGCACCAACGTCTGCCCTGAACACATCACCATCACCGACAACGCGATCATTCCGTTGAAGGAACGCGTCGTGGATGAATACTACGATCCGCTCGGCTGGCTCTGGAAAAAAATCCGGCCGCAAGGTTGAAAATTTTTTAATCACCACCACTCACGACCAACGCCGTGGGTTTTTCTTTGAACGCCCGCCGTGCTGATGCCACGGGCGGTAGCCATGATGGTTCAGTTTTTTCGTGGGCATTTTCCAATGCGGGCGTTGAAACGGCGTGAACGCCGCGCGCCGAGTTAGTCTTTGGTGGCACGGGCGTCGCGCCTGTCAAATCCGGCGTCCCGCCGGATTTCGTCAGATGCCGTCCGCTGCTGGTTGTCGGCAAAATTAAAAGCTGGCGCACGTTTTACAACGGTTTCGGGCGGGACGCCCGAAACAACAGGCCAGAGGCCTGTGCCACCAATCTGACTTTGAAAACCACCCTGCTTTTTCTTCGGACGGCCCGGCGCGTCGCCTGCCTCACCGCAGCCGCAGCACGCAAACGCCGTAATCAATCTCTTTGCCGTTGACGCCGTCACGCAGGCAGCCCGGCGGGATTACGTGAAACAATTTCCGCCCGTCGCCATCCGTGCCCGCCACCATCACCACTGCGCCTCGGTTTCGGCTTCACGTTCTTAATCGTAATCATCATCGTAATCTTAATCTCTTTCGGAGGATTACGATTATGATTAAGAGTATGATTATGGTGCCGAAAAAAACCGGTGCCCTTCCGTGGCCAGCATCTGTAGCACTTGCCACCGCACCGGATTGCCCGCCGCCAGCAACAATGCTACCATATCCAATCCCGGTCCTGCCGCTGCGGGCATGGCCGCAGTTTGTGCTTCATTCGTCATAACGCCACGCTAACAAGCACCTGCCGCTGAATCAATGCCCTTTCCGCCGATGGATTTGGGCCGGGTAATCGTCATTACCCGGCGGGTAACGACGATTCCCATTCAGGTAACGGAATGTATCTGCTGGGTAATCACGATTTACCTGCGGGTAACGGAATGTATCTGGCGGGTAATCGCGATTCCCATTCCGTCCCCGGCATATAACGACTCGTCCTGGGCAAAGGACAGGTCGTAGTGGGCGTGCAACGGGCCATGTTTGGCGTGAAATAATCCATCTGGCTTTGGCTTTCTTGGCGCGCACGGCGTGGCGGTCATCCGTATCCCGATGTGCTGCTATTACACGACGATGCGGCCCGGCGGTTACCGCGTCTATTCCGACGAGTTTGATTCCATGTGGTGCTGCACCGGCACCGGCCAGCCCACCGCATTAGCTGGTCAAAATTTCATGGTTTACGCACCCGATCTACAGCAAGCCCACGCATATTTTCAAACCATGCTGGACGCCCTTCAACCCGGGAAGCCCCCGCTTATATTACCCCAAACCTGTTGGAGCGCCGCCCCAAAACCATTGCAACCTGATGGGCCCGTTCGCCCTGGCGTGCAGGGAATTTGGAATTGAGAACATTGTTTGGGTGCGGGTTCAAGGGGGATGGATTTGTGGCTTGAAAATATTTTCACTTTTCCGGTAAACGGGACGGTTTTCTAAACGAGAGGACTTCTGTGAGCGCGATAACATTCCCCACAAGCTGATTGACACGCCAGAAGTCTGGCCCACCTCAACGCTGCCACAAACCAGTTACAAAACCCAGACCCAGCACAGGTTGGGCACGGTTATACCCCGGCCCTATCAAATCGAGGCTATGGCTTGCTCAATGCGCGAAAACAATCACCGCCACCAGCACCGAACTTGGGCCACCTTGATGAAATCCTGGGTCTCTTGTTCGAATTGGAATATTCTTCTGCTGCCCGGCTTACATTTCAGAACCGCTGCCCATTCCTTGCGCGCTATTATCCGCCATCGGCGCTGGCCGCGATGACGTGATCAATAACACTTTGGCAGCTTTTACATCCATTGGCTCCAAAAATTTGCGCAATTTATCCCACATTTGCGCGAAATGACGGTTGGCACCCACAGTTTGGCGGCTATAGTCTTAAATCGAAATGCGCATGATGTGTCACCCATTCAATAATTTCTTCTGAACGACGTGAAGCGAATTTTTATGATAAAATCCATTTTCCCCTGGATGAAGCTGATTGCAATTTTGCCAGGTTCGGCACTTGCAGGAAGTTCGACGAATGCCGAACCTGCTTCAACTGTCGTTGTATATCCCGCTCCGGCGGGAGTCGAATTAAATGACACGTTTACGGCGGCCGTGCGCACACCAGGTGGTGAATGGCGCAAACTGGATGTGTATGACGTGCGTGTAGATTTGCACACGTTGAGCCATGCCTCCTTCGCCTATTTTGATTTCAGCGGCAAGGCAGAGGTTCGTGTGACACAGAACAAAGTTCATGTTCAGCTGGCAGAAATTCGCCCGGAATCTTGCCACATTTATCCTCGAATGAGCAGTCAGCCTCCTGATTCCTTTACGTTCACGCTTGACCGCCCGCGAAATCTTTCCATTGAAGTGAACGGCGACCGGCTTCACAACCTCCATCTCTTCGCCAATCCGATGGAAACCAATGTCCCGTCACCCACGGATAAGAATGTCATTTATTTTGCCCCCGACTTGACGACGAACCAGCCGATCATCCATGTAGGTTCCCGAAAGACGGTTTATCTGGCGGGCGGCTCCGTGGTTCAGGGCGTCATTGTCACCGAGGACGGCGCTACGAACGTCACCATTCGCGGCCGCGGCATTCTGGACACATCACCTTGGAACGACGCCAAAGGTTTTTACATCAAGGGGCAGGACTGGCAGACCGCCTCGATCAACCTGCGGTGGACGACCAACGTTCTGGTGGAGGGAATCATTCTCAAGCAGCACGTTGACTACGCCGTCATGGGCGGAGCGGTGGATGATGTGACCATTGACAACCTAAAGTCCTTCAGTTCGCAGGAATGGAGTGACGGCATTGACATGATGTCCAGCCGTCATGTGAAAATCCGCAACTGCTTCCTGCGCACGTCGGATGATTGTGTTGCCGTCTATGGCAGCCGCGGCGATTATCATGGCGGATCTTCCGACTGGGACGTTGCGGATTCAGTTCTCTGGGCGGACAAGGCTCACGCCATCATGATTGGCGTTCACGGCGCGTATCAGGCCGACGGCGACGTGATTGAGAACCTGCGCTTTCACAATATTGACGTGCTGGAAAACAACGAATTCGCGAGCGATTTCTGGGGAGCGATGGCAATCACTTGCGGAGATAAAAACACTGTGCGCGATGTAGATTTTGAAAATATCCGCGTGGAACACATTCGTGAGGCGGGCGGCAATTTGATCCGGCTGGCATTTGGATTCTTCGAACCATCAACCACGGTGGGACGACAAATTGAAAACATTCGTTTCAAAGATATAACTTATGACGGATTGGCTGGCTCGGTCATCAGCGGCAGCCCCGGGCATCCAATCAAGGGAGTGATGTTTGAGAACCTCATCATCAACGGTGAGCGGATAAAAGATGCAAAGCAGGGAAAAATTGCAATTGGCGAGAACGTCAGCGGTGTGTCTTTCAAATAAAAAGTAATCTTATATCATCGCCATTTATGGGTCATATCAATCTATCCACCGTTGATTTTATAGTCATGGCCATATATCTGACGGCCATCGTCAGTTGGGGGTTTTGGCACAGTTCGCGTTCCAGCACGGAGGGTTACTTTCTCGGCGGCAGAGGAATGCCCTGGATGGTGGTTGGGCTGTCAATGTTTTCAACCCTCGTTTCGAGTTCGGCACTGGTGGGTTGGGCGGGCGACGCCTACAGCACGGGCATTTCGGTGTTCAACTACGGTTTGTCCGGAGCAGTTCTGCCAATTGTCTTCTTTCTGGTTTTTTTCCTGCCGTTTTATCTCAAAAACAAAATCTACACGCTGCCTGAATTTCTCGAAGGCCGCTACGATGTCCGCAGCCGCACTTACCTTTCAGTGTTGACGGTAGTTGGCTACACCTTCGCTGATTTGTCGGTGACCTTGTATGCGGGTGCCATCATGCTCCATCTCGTTTTCCCCGGCATCAGCTTTAACACCATCATCTGGGGGTTGGCGTTGCTGGGCGCATCCTACACCATTGTTGGCGGCCTGTCGGCGGTGATGTGGGTGGAATTGGTGCAGGCTTTTGTGCTGATGGGCGGTTCCGCCGTTTTGACCTACATCACGTTTTCGAAGGCCGGCGGATGGAGCGCGGTCATGCATGCCGCACCACCGGGTCATTTGAGTTTGATCCGGCCACCGGATGATCCGTCCGTGCCGTGGCCGACACTGTTCATCAGTCTGCCTTTGCTTGGATTTTATTACTGGGGTTTAAGCCAGGCAATGGTGCAGCGCACTTTGAGCGCCCGCAACACCGACCACGGACGCTGGGGAAATCTTTTTGCTGGCGGGTTGAATTTTGTGGTGTTCTTTCTCATGGTTCTGCCCGGAATCGCCGGGCGGGTGTTGTATCCTGACTTGGCGAAAGGCGACCAGATCTATCCCAAACTGGTTTTCGAAATGCTACCCTCCGGTTTGAAGGGGTTGGTGCTGATTGGGTTCATCGCGGCCATGACCTCGGTGCTGACCTCAACCCTGAATTCAGCCCAGACGTTGTTGACGATGGACATTCTCAACAAGCTGCGGCCCGGCATGAGCAGCCGGCAACAGGTGGTAGCGGGCAGCATTTCGGGATTGGTGATCATTACCATCGCGGCGCTCTGGTCGCCGCAGATTCAAAAATTTGACTCGATAATAAAATATTTTCAGCAACTGCTTTCTTATATGTGTCCACCGGTGGTGGCGGTGTTTATGTGTGGCCTGTTCTGGAAACGAGCCACCGCGTCAGGAGCGTTCGCGGGTTTGATTTCAGGCTTGGTAATCGCCTTAAGCTTGCTCTTCGGCATCAAACACACGCCGTTGGCCAATTGGAACTTTCTCTATGT
>DMQW01000429.1:0-5547 GCA_003455565.1 Limisphaerales bacterium | reverse complement strand
ACCCCGCCGCCCGCAGAACACAAGGTCAAGGCTTATGTATGGAATGCGCAGGTGTTCAAGGACGAAACCCGGGAACTGGCCGGCGTGCCCTGGTTCAAAAATTACCGCGTTTTGGCCGTCTTGCTGCTGGTTGTCACGGGCGTGTTCATTTTCATCTGGCGTTGATATTTTAACATCATGAAACTCGAAAAATATGCCGGTAATCCAGTTCTTTCACCGAATCCCCAGCAACCTTGGGAAAGTCTCGTCGTCTGCAATCCCGGTGTCATCTACGACAAAGGCACGTTCCATATGCTGTATCGCGCCGCCGGCAACGACCCGGAGCACGTCATCCGCTTCGGACTCGCGACGAGCAAGGACGGTTTTAATTTCAAGCGGACACAGGCGGATCCTGTTCTTTCACCCAGCGTGGACGGCGAGGATGCGGGCTGCATCGAAGATCCGCGCATAGTAAAGACCAATGGCCATTTCCTGATCACCTATGCGTATCGTCCTTACTTCCCCGGTAAATACTGGCTCGCGCCCAATCAATCCGCCTACAGCCCGCGTGACAAAAACCAGCCCAGGGCCTTCGGTGAAAATCTCACTACTTCCGGACTGCTGATGTCGGAGGATCTTAAAACCTTTCGTCGCCTTGGCCGTATCACCGACCCGACGCTCGACGACCGGAACGTGATTCTGTTCCCAGAAAAAATCAACGGCCAATACGCGCTGCTCCACCGCCCGAAGCAATGGACCGGGCCGAAATACAAAACGAAGTATCCCGCCATTTGGATTTGCTTCGGCGACGATCCGCTCAAATGGGGCAAGGATTATCTGCTCGCCAAGGCTAAGTTTCATTGGGAGCGAAAAATCGGCGGCTCGACTCCGCCGCTCAAGCACAAGAAGGGATGGTTTGTCATCTATCACGCCGTGGACGCGAAGGGCATCTATCACGTCGGCGCACTGTTGTTGGATTTGAAAGACCCGCGCAAAGTCATCGCCCGCACCCCGGAGCCGATCATGTCGCCCGAAGCCGAACATGAATGGCAAGGGCTTTACCCGCATGGTGTCGTGTTTCCAACCGCGAATGTTGTCTTGGACGGCAAACTATTTGTCTATTACGGTTGCGCGGACAAGTTCATCGGCGTTGCCACGGCGAACTTCGACCAGTTGGTGAACTATGTCTTGCAATTCAAATCCTGAACTATGAAGCACATATTTAGTCTCCTTTTCTGGGGTTCACTTCTGCTATCGGATGGCGGCAAAGCTGGAGATTTACTATGAATCAGAATCGTGAAGGCTATGGCAGCGAGAACAGCATTGAATTTAGTGTTCCCGAACCGTTAATCGGCGCAGAGGTTTTCATCGAGCCGGGACAGATCCCTCAATCGCCGTGTGATGCGCCCGCAACAAGGGCGTTCCCCCCGAGCCCATTAATCAAGGAAACGGCCGGATTATCCGCAAAGTTGAATCAATACCCTTACGGACATTTCAACGAGGAGGGCACAGAATTCATCATAACCAATCCCGATGCCCCGCGCGCTCTGGACAATTTCCTCTGGAACGATGCTTGTTTTTCGATTGTTCAGCACACCGGGGTGGGATGCCTTGATTACCAGCCTGGGAACAAGGAAGCCATCCAACTGCTCACCGGCATCGGCCGGACTTGTGATTTCGACGTGTTTGGGCGCGATCATTTGATGAGCCGGCTGGTTTACATCAGGGACAACGACACCGGGATATTTTGGAACCTTAACTGGGAGCCGATCTGCCGACCAAGCGATAAATTCGAATGTCGGCAGGGACTGGGCTATACGATCCTGACCAATACGACTGAAGGCATTGAGGCCCGCTTCCGCATCTTTGTGCCGCCGGGCAGCGATCCGGTCGAACTCTGGGACCTGAGTCTCAAGAACTGCCGGTCGGCCACCCGCAATCTCTCCGTCTTTGTTTACGTCCAGTTTCAGTTTGCCTTCAAATGGGGCTTCAACAGCTATGGCGACACCATCTATCGCGAAGCCCATTTCAACTGCGAGCAGAATGCGGTGGTCGCTTCCAAACACCCCTTTCGCCGACCGCACGACTTTCTTACAGGATTCCTGACCAGCGACCAGCCGATTACGGCCTTCGACGGCTCGCGCGATGCCTTTGTGGGGACTTACGGCACCTTGAAAGATCCAGCGGCTGTGCAGCGGGGCCGCTGCTCCAATACGCCTGGATCCGCCGACGCGACCGTGGGTGCCCTCCAGTTTGATTTTGTGATCAAGCCCGGCGAGACGAAGCCGCTAACCCTGGTGCTCGGCGCCACCGATCACGAGAGCAAGATCGCTTCCTTCCGCGAGCGTTACCTTGGCCAGACCGACACTTTTTTCGCCCAACTCGCCGCTCAGAACGCGAGCCTGGTCGCCGCGAATCGGGTCAAAACCCCTGACCCGCTTTTCGATCAGATGGTGAACGTCTGGATCAAACAGGGGGCCAGCTATGGCAGCCGCTGGTGCCGCTGGGGCTGGAATGGCTACCGCGACATCGTTCAGCACGGCCTAGGCGTTTCTGCGCTCAACCCGGCGCGCACCCGCGCCATTCTACTGGAGGCTCTGCGCCATCAATTTTCCACCGGCCTGGCCGTGCGCGGCTGGAATCCCGTGGATGAAAAGCCATATAGTGACAGCGCTCTCTGGCTGGTCTTCACTCTCTGCGCCTACCTCAAAGAAACGGGCGATTTCGCGTTGCTGGAGGAGCAAGTCCCTTATTACGGGGGCGACGCGTCGGCTTCCGTCCTGGACCATATCCGCATCGCGCTCGACTTCCTGGAAAAGAACAAGGGGGCGCACAGCCTGATCTTGATCAAGTTCGGCGACTGGAATGATTCACTCACTGGTGTCGGCAAGGAAGGGCGCGGCGAAAGCATCTGGCTCTCGATTGCCTACGCCGAAGCGATGCGCGAGATGGCCGCGCTCATGGCCTGTCTTTCGCGAGCTGACGCCCAGGCCGATTACACCCGCCGCCGCGACGCCATCGCCGCCGCGATCAACGCCCATGGCTGGGACGGCCAATGGTATCGCCGGTGTTATGATGATGACGCCCGCCCCATCGGCTCGCACGAAAACCGCTTTGCTCGCATCTTCATGGAGCCGCAATGCTGGGCGCTCATCGCTGGCATCGCCAGTCCCGAGCGCGCGAGTCAATTGATTGACTCATGCGACCGTCTCTTGCTCACAGAACTGGGCTACATGCTCCTGTCCCCGCCCTACACGGAACTCGATCCCGGCATCGGTCGCCTCTCCAGCATGGAGCCGGGCATCGCCGAGAATGGCACCGTTTACACCCACCTGAATATCTGGATGATTCTTGGTTTGCTCCGGCTGGGCAAGGCCGACAAGGCCTATGACATCTTCAAGCGCATCACCCCGTGCAGCCTCTCCGGTCCGACGGATCCCAAGCGCAACGCGTCGTTTCTCTACTCCAACTGCTACTACGGCCCCCAGCATAAGAACCGTCCCTTCCAGCAGGAATTCACCTGGATCACCGGCTCCTACGCCTGGCTGAACACGGTTCTGATCAACGAGTGGATCGGGGCCAAACCCGACTATGCAGGTTTGCGCGTTCAACCCTGCCTTCCGACTGCGTGGCCCGAAGCAAGCATTGCCCGCACCTGGCGCGGCGCGACCTATAATATCCAGATTCGCAACCCACACCGACTCGAAGGCGGGCGCGTGGAACTGGTGGTGGATGGCGAACCCTTTCTGGGGAATCTTCTGCCAGCCTTCGCCGACGGTAATATCCATGAGGTCATTGCCACAATGCTTCCGCATGCTGAATCTCCAATGTCATCCAAAACGAGCTGATTTGTTAAACAATTTGTCGGTCGCCGTCAGCCGAAACGGGCAACCAGCAATCACCGAGAAATTGAATCCGGCGTAAAGTCGTTCGGTGAGGCATTAAGTATGCGGCGAAAAGCCGCCCGCAAATTTTTGCCGGTGCCGAAGCCGCAGGCGCGGGCGATTTCTTCGGTCGGTTTGCAGTCGCGGACGGCGAGCATGGCTTTCGCCTTTTGGAGACGCAGATTGACGAGAAATATCGCCGGTGAGGTTTTTCGTTCCGCGCGGAAACGCATTTCCAACAGCCGGCGGGAGACGCGAACCGCTTCGGCCACGGCATCCATGGTGAAGGATTTTGAATAATTCTGCTGCATGAATTGAATGGCTCCTTTGACGGCCGGGTCGTCTGCATGAAGGACGTCGGTGGAAGCCCTGGCCATCACCTCGGATGGATCGATCAGAACAGGTTCCGCAGGTGGCGGTTTTCCCTGCATCAATTGGTCCAGCAATCTGGCAGATTCATAACCCATCCGATACGCGTTGACGCATACGCTGGTCAATGTCGGAGTGGTAAATTCACAGACCATTAAGTCATTGTCCGAACCGATCACGGCCACATCCTCCGGCACCCGCAGGCCAATTTCACGACAGGCGGACAAAACGATGAGCGCGCGATAATCGTGAACGGCAAAAAGTCCGGCCGGCAAGGGCAGTGTTTTCAGCCAGCGCTTGATGGGTTCATAGCGTTCATTCCACAAGGCGTCCCTGGTCATGTGTGGCAGGAGGAAGCTGTGGATCTTCAAATTTGCTTCCTTGGCGGTCTGTTTGAATCCCTGCAATCGTTCGTCTGAATACCACCGGCCCTGAACCCCATGATAAACCAGATTTTTCAACCCCAAACCAATCAGGTGTTCGGCCGCGAGCCGGCCAATCCGCTGGTTGTTCAGTGCCAGCCTGGGAATTTGGCAATTAAAATTCAGGTCTTCCCCGATGTTCACCACCGGGATGCGCCATTTGGAGAACAGCTTCAATTGCTTGAGGTCATTCGCGTGAACAATAATTCCGTCCACATGCCAGGATTTCAAACGGGACAAATCCAGCGGAAAATCATCGCTGCTCTCGGGGTTCACCGGACAGGCGGTCAAAAGCCACTTGTGGCTGCTGGCATAATCGTTGACTCCATTGAAGAAGCGCGTAATTCCCCACGGCTTCGAGTCAGGCAGTGCCAGGGCGATTCTGGGCTGGTGTGTCTTCATGTAAATTAGTTTGCGCAAAAGCAACTATTTGCGCAAAACATACCAAGTTTGCGCAAAAAGTCTATTGGCAATTCAAAAATTCGTTGTTAAATTTTCCCTATGCAAGCACAAAAAAATTCCATCAACAGAGAAACTGCGCGGTGGGAAGAAGCAAAATACCTTTTTCTTCCGATGCACAACCTGTCGGCAACTGTATTTAAGACCTGGTTTTTGCCCAATCGTAACCGTATCGAACCATACCTGCCATAATCCGATCGTAGTCTATGCCTATGAAGATGTTCACTGAACAGCGTTTAATTTTTTTTGGAAACTTGCGGCTTCATTTGTTCAATGAATTTAGAACACCGTGCAGGGTTATAAGTATGCCGCACCTGCTAAAGTGAATGTATTAAATTGGCTTAACAACAACCTGGCGCCCGAAAATAACAACATGCAAAACAAAAACCCCAATATAGCTATGAAGATCATAAAAATGGTTCATCCGAGAAGTG
>DMQW01000223.1 GCA_003455565.1 Limisphaerales bacterium | reverse complement strand
ATGCCGTAAGTCTCCTTGGAAATGGATTCGAGCAGCGGATGTTCGTATTTGATTTCAATTTCGCCGTGCCGACGCTTGATGAAATCGGGAATCAAATCCATCGGACCGGGACGATACAATGCCACGAGCGCGGTGATGTGTTCGACGGAACTGATCTGAAATTTTTTGCAAAGGTCGCGCATCCCGCCGGATTCCAACTGGAACACACCGAGCGTCTCCGCGCGGTTCAGCAGATCGTAGGTTTTTTTATCGTCGAGCGGCAGACTGTCAATCGGCACCTCGATGCCCTGCGTGCGCTTGACCATTTCGCAGGTGTTGCGGATGACGGTCAAAGTTTTCAGCCCGAGAAAATCCATTTTCAACAGGCCGAGATCGCCGACGGGATTCATCGCGTATTGCGTGACGATGGTGCCGTCCTCGTCCATTTTGAGCGGCAGCAGATTCACGAGCGGCTGGGCGCCGATGACGACACCGGCCGCATGAACACTGGCGTTGCGTGTGAGGTCTTCGAGGATGAGCGCGGTGTCAATCAGCTCGCGCGTCACATCTTCTTTTTCGTAAGCCTCCTTCAATTCCGGCGATTGCTTGAGCGCCTTCGTCAGATCCATTTTCAATTCGGCGGGAATTAATTTTGCCAGCCGGTCGCCATCGCCGTAAGGCAAACCCATCACGCGACCGACATCGCGCACGACGGATTTTGCGCCCATCGTGCCGAACGTGATGATCTGCGCGACGGAATCGCGTCCGTATTTTTGGCGGACATATTCAATGACATCGGCGCGGCGATCGTCGGCAAAATCAATGTCAATATCCGGCGGATTGACGCGTTCGGGATTGAGAAAACGCTCGAACAGCAGGCCGTAACGAATCGGATCCACATTCGCGATCTCCAGCAAAAAGGTGACGAGCGAACCGGCGGCGCTGCCGCGCGCCACGCAGGAAATTCCCACGCTGCGGCCGTAACGGATGAAATCGCCGACGATGAGAAAGTAGGAAATGAAACCGGTTTTCTCGATGACCTCCATCTCCACATTCAAGCGGTCAATCACGACTTTGACGGCGGCGGCGACGGCGGGATCATTAATGTCGTAGCAGCCGGCGTGAGCCGGCTCATTTATTTTTTGCCCCATGTCATCCGGGCTTGATTTGAGCCGGCTCACGTCGGCTGCCACGAGAGATTGATAAGTCGGCAGCCGTTTTGGATCATCAATTCCCTCGACGATAAATTCTTTGCCCACGGCCTTCGCGTGAATCGTGTAGCGGGCAAAAAGTCCTTCCGCGAGCCATTGCCGTAAATAACCTTCGCGCGTGAAATGCGCCGGCGGATGAAAAACCGGGTAATGCAGTTCGTGGGTGTCTTTGGGAAACTTGATCTCAAGATTGCACTTCTCGGCGACTTCCATCGTGTTCAAAACCGCTTCGGGAACCTCGGCGAAGCGCGCCTTCATTTCCTCGGCGGAGCGCAGGAAAAATTGTTCCGGCACATAGCCCGCGCTCATGCGCTTCGGATCGCTCAAGAGCGATTGCGTGCCGATGCACACAAGACAATCGTGCGCGTGCGAATCGCTTTTGTTTATGTAGTGAACGTCGTTTGTCGCGACAAGCTTCAGGCCGAATTCCTTCGCCCATTGAATTAAATGCTTATTAACTTTGGCCTGTTCGGGAATGCCGTGGTTCTGGAGTTCGAGGAAAAAATTATCCGCGCCGAGCGTCTGTTTGAAAAAATCCACCGCGTCACGCGCCTTGTCCAACTGGTCCTTCATGATCCAGTCGGGGATCTCGCTCGCGAGACAGCCGGACATCGCGATCAAGCCTTCGCTGTGTGCGGCGAGAATTTCCTTGTCAATGCGAGGCTTGTAATAAAAACCCTCCAAGTGCGCGGCGGTGGTGAGCTTGATGAGGTTTTTGTAGCCGGTTTCGTTCTTCGCGAGCAATCCGAGATGGTGATAAACATCGCGTGTGCCACCGCCGCCTGATTTTTTTTCCAGCCGCGAACCGGGCGCGACATAGACTTCGCAGCCGATGATGGGCTTGATGCCTTTCGCCCGCGCCGCCTGATAAAAATCAATCGCGCCATACATCGCGCCGTGGTCGGTGATGGCGAGCGAGGAAAATTTCAGCTCGTGCGCCTTGTCCATCAGCCGGTCCAAACGGCACGCGCCATCGAGCAATGAATACTCGGTGTGCAGATGCAAATGGACAAAATCAGCGTGCGACATGGGAACAATTTAACTTCTCACCACCAAGACACCAAGCCGCAAAGTTTCCGGCAAAACTGTCTTTATTCCTGATCCGTCACCGTGTCGTGAAATTTCAGGATGTCACCTTTTTCACCCTTGAGTTCGGCTTCCTTGAACTTGATGGCGGTGCGCGGATGCTGGTTCAACATGCCGGTGAGCAGATACGGCAGGTCGTAGCCCCAGAGCAGTTTCGCGCGCATCGGCTCGATATGGTTCGCCACGCAGTCGAGCACGGGGCGCAGTTCGTATTTCGGGTTGTGCAGGAACGCCAGCAGCACTTCCATCGGACAGTTGCCCGCGCCGCGGCCGAGGCCGGCCATGGTGGCGTCGAGGAAATTCGCGCCTTCGATGATGCCCTCAATCGTGTTGGCGAACGCGAGCTGCATGTTGTTGTGCATGTGAACGCCCACTTCCTTGCCGGACGATTTACAGTAGCCGAGATATTTTTTCACCAGCGCGCGGATCTGTTCGCTGTAAAATGCGCCAAAACTGTCCACGACGTAAATCGCCTTGGCCTCGGATTTCGTGAGCATTTCCAGGCCCTCGTTCAACTCGCGGTCGGGAATGGTCGAGGCGGCCATGAGGTTGACGGTGGTTTCGTAGCCCTTGTCATGCGCGTCCTTGACCATGTCCAGCGCGGTGGGAATCTGGTGGATGTAGGTCGCCACGCGGATCATGTCCAACACGGAATCTTTCTTTGGCAGAATGTCCTCGTGATAATCGCAGCGTTCAGCGTCGGCCATGACGCAGAGTTTCAGACTGGTCTTATTGTCGCCGACGATGCGGCGCAGGGCATCCTCGGTGCAGTATTTCCAATCGCCGTGTTCGCCGGCCTTGATGCCTTTGCGCGACGACTTGTAGCCGAGTTCCATGTAATCCACACCGGCGGCGATGCAGGTGTCATAAACCACCTTCACGATTTTATCGTCGAAATGGTGGTTGTTCATCAGGCCACCGTCGCGGATGGTGCAGTCCACCACTTTGATTTCGGGGCGGTAGGAGAGCCAGCGGCTGGTGGCGTTGTCTTTGGCAGGTTGGGCGGCTTTCATGTTTTAAAAACTGTTGATGGGAACATTATCCCTGAAATCAACCGGTCAGGGACAGGATAAACTGGCTGAATTTTTTGACACTTTTTGCCCCGGCCGCCGGCAAGAAAAGTTGGCTGAGCGGTGGTATTCATGGCAGGCCGTCGCGCCCCATCAACTCCTCCGGGTCGGTGGTGTAGAAATAGCGCTCCAGCATTTCGTTGACGACGATGGCGGGCTTGTTTTCAGAAATGATCTTCGGGTTGAACTCGCGGTTGTCAGCCAGAAAAATTGTTTTCTTGAACGGATAACCGAGGAACTGCTCCCACGAAACCCCGAACGAGTCGGTGAACAACACGACGGTGGTGGACGCGGCTTCAGGATTTTCCAGGGTGAGGATGCGCTTCAATCCCCATGCGGTTGGATAATTCAGATTCTCCTGCGAGCGCAACCGGGGCAGCGCCGGTTTGGGATTGAAGGCAAAATAATTTTTTTCCACCGCATCGGTGCCGAGCATCCGGGCCATGTCGCCGCCGGTGTAGGCCATGTTCGTCCAGGTGAAATCCTGCAATTGCAACGGCGGCAGATTCGTGAACTGCTGCGCCAAGACTTTGACGAGTTCTTGCGCGCCGACAAAACTGCCGAGCAGATTCCAATGCGTGTCGTTTTGCAGATACACCGGCGCGATTTTCTTTGCGTCAATCAACGGCCGCCGCAAATCCAAAATCTCCACTGTGGAGTGAGTCTGCATGTATTTCAAAAACTGATCGAGCTTGGTTTCGCGGTTGGCCGGAACGGCGGTGATAAGCCAAGCTGGAAGTTCTTCGGGATAGACGCTTTGCTTATCGGGCGCGACTACGAAAAGATATTTGATGCCGCGCTGCGCCAGCCAGTCGCGCCGTTTTTCCAGCAACGTCTGCCACAACTGCAACCGCCCCGGCGTGAACTTCGCCAGGCCGAGAAAATGTTCGACCATTTGGGCCTCGCCCCAAAAGAGCCAGTGATCCTGTCCGACGACGATTTTGTAAACACTGCGGTCGTGAAAGAGGCCGAGCTTCCAGTTTTGAAACAGGCGGATGAGTTTTTTGCGGAAGCCGAAATGGTCGTTGAAGTAGGCTTCGAGGCCGGTGATGAATTTTTGGGCGGCGGCGAGGCTGGGCTGTTGCAGTTGCGGAAACGGCGCGGGCAAACGGTTTTCACCCGGCGGACGCGAGTTGTCAAGATTGAAACATTTGTCCAGCGTCGGCAGCCATAGCAGGCTGAAGAAAATGGCAATGACCAGCACGTTCGCCCACTGGCGGGCTGGTTTCGGGAACGGTTCAGGATTCATTGGCCGGTTCATTTCAAGGCAGCGCATCAAGCGCGGACAATTCCTTCGGATCGGTCACGTTAAAAAAAACGTCCGAGCATTTCGCTGACGACCACGATGGGTTTCTGCCGTTCAATCAGCGGCGCGTCAAGATTGAATTGCCAGAAAAAATCAACCTCGCTGAATTGATAACCGAAAAACTGAACCCAGTAGCGGCCGAAAGAATCGTGATAAACCACCGCCCGCCCGTGTCCCTGCGGATTTTTGGCGAAGGCCATGTCCTTGATATGTTCGCCCGTCGGAACGAAAATTTCCAGCATGGGCAGTTCTGGCTTGGGCGTAAAAAAGACGGCGTTGCTCTCGGTCATGCTGACGCCGATTCCGCGCGCCAGATCGCCACCGGCAACAAGCTGATTGGTGCGGTCAAATGAATCCAGCGCCACAGGAGCCAGTCCCGGCACCTGATGTTCCGCCAGCGCGCGGACGACCTCCTCGCAGGCCACGAACGCGCCGAACTGGTTCCAGTGCGTGTCGGTCTTTTGATAGTCGGGCACGGATTTTTTGGCGGCGAACAATGCCGGGCGCAAATCCAGCATTTCCACCGTCGAATGTGCGCGCATGTGGGCGAAGAGTTGATCCACCTTGGTCCGGCCGCCAAGATTTTTGAGCCACGCCAGCAGGCGTTCGGGATAAATGCTTTGCCTGTCCGGCGCGAGGACGAAGAGGTATTTGATGCCGCGTTGTGCGAGCCAGTCGCGGCGATGTTCCAGCAATTTCCGCCAGTCGGCCAATTCCTGATCCGTGAACTGGAGTGCGCCGCGAAAATGTTCGACCATCTGGCTGGCGGAAAAAAACATCCAGCCGTCGGTGCCGACCAGCACGTTGCGGACGCTCTTTTCCTTGAACAGCGACCACTTGAGTTTGTTGTGCCACCTGATCAACAACCGGCGGCAGCCAAAATGGTCGCTGAAATAAGCCTCCCAGCCGGAAAGAGATTTTTTAAATCCGGCGATGCTTTCAGGCCGTGACGGCAAAGGCGCGAGGATGCGGTTTTCGCTTTGGGGCGAGGTTGGATCAATGTGAAAAGCCAGGTCCAGCAACGGCAGGCTCAAAAATAAGGCGAACAAACCGATCAACGCGTGGTCCGGCCAGCGTCGGGCAGTTGGGGCGGTGGTTGCAGTTTCCACGGCGGACTAAAAACGGAAGTAGATGAACGGGTTGTAGGTGCCGCCAGCCAGCCACGCGACCGAGATCAGGAATACCGCGAGGATGAGGACGATTTCCACGACCCCGCCGATGTTGCTCAAAATGATTCGCGGCTTGCCGGGCAGTTTTTCGGCGAGTTGCGCGCAGAAAATTTTCACCTTGTTCCAAGGCAGGATGCTGAACACCGCGCCGAGGCAGATTGCCCAAATGGCTTCGTTGCCGGCGTAGCGGGCGAGCGGTTGCGCGTGCGCGGGCTGGCCCAGCCCGGCGAGCGCGGCAAAATAATTGGCCGCCTCCGGGAAAGTGTTCGCGCGGAACAGCACCCAGCCCAGCATCACCGCCAGCAGCGCATAAAAATGCCGCAACGGGCGCGGCAGTTTTTCCAGTGTGGTTCCCCAGCCCGTCCGTTCCAGCACCAGAAAAATTCCGTGATAAAATCCCCACGCCACAAATGTCCAGTTCGCCCCGTGCCACAGGCCGCAGAGGAAAAAAACCGCCACGAGGTTGAGACGGTTGCGGGTTTCGGAAACGCGGTTGCCGCCGAGCGGAATATAAACGTAGTCACGAAACCAGGTGGAAAGCGAGATGTGCCAGCGCCGCCAGAAATCCCGGATGGACTGCGCGGTGTAGGGAAAATTAAAATTTTCGATGAACGTAAAGCCGAACATTTTGCCAAGGCCGACCGCCATGTCCGAGTAGCCGGAAAAATCAAAATAGATTTGCAGCGTGTAGCAACAGATGCCGAACCACGCCGTGGCAGGTGACAGTTCATCGGGTGATAAAGCAAAAATCTGGTCTGCTGGCAGAGCTACCGCGTTGGCGATGATCATTTTTTTTGCCAGCCCGCCGACAAACCGCCGCACGCCCTCGGCAAAAACTTCGCTGCTGAACTGGCGTTGCAGCAATTGCGGGGCGATGGCGTTCCACCGCAGGATCGGTCCGGCCACCAATTGCGGAAAAAAGAAAATGTAAAGTGCCACGTCCTTGGGGTCTTTCGCCGCCTGCCATTTGCGCCGGTAGATATCAATCACATACGAAAGCGCATGAAAGGTGAAGAACGAGATGCCGATGGGCAGCGAGATTTTTGGCGCGGGAATCGCCGCCGCGCCGGTGAGATGACCCAGCGAATTCACCGAATTGACGATCAAGTCCGCATACTTGAAAACCGCGAGGATGCCGACGTTGATGAAGACCGCCACGGCCACGGCCAGCTTGCGGCGTCCGGGAATTTCGCTGCGTCCGATCCACAGACCGAGTCCGTAATTCATCACCGTCGAAGTCAGCAGCAGAAAAACGAAGCTGATTTCGCCCCACGCATAAAAGACCAGGCTCGCGCACAACAGCCAGAAATTTTTGGCGCGGATGCCGGGCAGCAGCAGATAAACCGAGAGGACCACCGGCAGGAACAGAAATAAAAAAAGTGGCGAGCAAAATACCATAAGCAGTGTTTTAAGTTACAGGTGCTGTCGGACGCGCGGGAAAAATTAACTTCCAGACGTGGTGCTGCCAAGATGCAAATTCCGCGTCAGCCGGCCTTGGCGTAAAGCTGCGGGTTGAGGCTGGCGTCGTTATACATCTTCATCTGGCGGTAAATTTTGAAACGGCGGGTGCCGACCTGAAGTTGTTCGAGCAGTTCCGCAAGGCAATTTTTCAGGTCGCCCAGCTGTTCCTCCAGCCGCGCAAGTTTTTCGGAACATTTGCAACGATGCTCGTCCGTCACGGTTTCGCGCGCGGCCTCGATCTTCATGTGGTAAAGCTTCAAGGCCATGTGGTTGACGACCAAGCCGGGGCCGAGAGAGGTTGAATGATTGAATTGCTGATAATGTCTGTTACACTTCAGCAGAGCAACAATGCGACACGTTTCTTACAAGCTGAAAATTGCGATCAAGGATGCGGCGGGCCTCGGTTCCATCTCCATTTTCCGTTGGGTGGAGCAGCATTTGTCCCCCCGGGCTTTTTACTCGCTTTTGCGACCCATTTTTTTGGTGCGTGCCGCTTTGAACAATGCCTTCAAAAAAACGAGACCCGCCCCCGCCTTGCCCGATTTTTTGCGCACGCCAAGAACGATCAAGACGCGAATACTGCAACGCACGGATATTTACTTGAATAGCGTCATCGAAAATTTCCCCGACCGGCTGGCCGCGCCCAAATGGATGGCGAACTGCCAGATTGAAGGCCTCGCCCATTTGCAGGAGGCGCAGCGAAACGGCCGTCCCGTGGTGTTGGCCTATTGCCATGTTGGTCCGTTCTATGTGGCGCATTTCTGGCTGCGGACCATGGGTTTCCCGGTAGTGTCACTGGTGGGGGGCAAATCCGCGAAGCGCACGCGTCTGGCCCGGCTCCAAGACCGGTTTTGTCCCCTGCCCGAAATGCCCGTCACACTGTATCTCGATCAATTGCGTGAACTGGCCGAATTTCTCGATGCGGGGAACTTGTTATATATGGCCATTGACACACCGACGGGCAAACAAATGGTCGTTCCGTTTTGCGATGGGTGGGATTTTCAAATGGCCACCGGCGCCATCCGTTTAGCCATCCGCCATCAGGCGGAACTCATTCCTTGTTCCATTACCGATGAAGGTTCGTGGCATTATCGGATCACTTTGGGCCGGCCGGTGCCCAGAGAACATCTGACCGCAGAAGCGGATTGGTCCTGCGCCGGAAAGCATTTGTTGGGTGAAATGCTTCCACTTTTTCAAGCCCGTCCGGATCAATGTTGGGATGCCATGACCCGGCATTTGATACGAAAAGACAATCACGGGGAAAACCGTTGAGAAGCCGCCGGCGCGGCGATTCGCTTGCCCAATCTTAAAGCCGCTTCGGCCTCATTCTCTATGCTTTTCTGGCCAGAACCCGGACATGCGCCCGGTGCCGGGCGAATTTTTTTGGGCGCTCACGAGGCGAATTGGAGTTCGTAAAGTTTCTGATAGACGCCGCCGCGCTTGACGAGTTCCTCGTGCCGTCCGGTTTCAACAATGCGGCCTTGGTCGAGCACGACAATCACGTCGGCGTGGAGAATGGTTGAGAGCCGGTGCGCGATGCAAATCGTCGTGCGACCCTTCATTAGTTCATCGAGCGCAGATTGCACGGCACGTTCGGATTCGGTGTCGAGCGCGCTGGTGGCCTCGTCGAGAACGAGAATCGGCGCATTCTTCAAGACGGCGCGGGCGATGGCGAGGCGCTGGCGCTGGCCACCGGACAGGGAGACGCCTTTTTCACCTATTACGGTGTCTAAGCCGTTGGGTTTTTGCATGATGAATTCGTAGGCGAAGGCGTGTTTGGCGGCGGCGATGATTTCGTCGTTCGTTGCGCCGAGGCGACCCAGTTCGATATTCCGGCGGATGGTGTCGTTGAACAAAATGTTTTCCTGCGCGACGACGGCGATTTGATTCCGCAAATCGCGTGTGGAAACCTCGCGCACATCCACGCCGCCGATTTTGACCGTGCCACGCGTCGGGTCATAAAAGCGCAGGAGCAGGTTGGCGAGCGTCGTCTTGCCGGAGCCGCTCGCGCCGACGAGCGCAACGAGCTGGCCGGCTTTGACGACAAGGTTGATGTGGTGCAGGACCGGTTTTTCGCCGTAGTTAAAATCGAGGTTTTGAATTTCGATGTCGGCGTGCGAGGCGTGGAGCATTTTCGGCTGCGCGGGTTCGGGCACGGAGTTTTTGAGGGCGAGCAGTTGGAAAACACGTTCGCTGGCGGCGCGGGCCTGATGAAGCTGGTTGTGGAGCCGCGTGAGCGTCTTGATGGGCGGGTAAACCATCACGATGCTCAAGACAAAGATGAAGAAGTCCGACGCCTTGGGCTGTTGTTCCGGGGGCATCTGCTCGACATAAAGGAAGACGAGGGCGAGGCCGGCCGCGCCGAAAAATTCCATGAGCTGGCTGGGAATTTCGTTGGCGCGGATGACGCGCATGAGCTGGCCAACGTATTTTTGGGTGGTGATTTTGAATTGCTCGATGACGGTGGCTTCGAGATTGTAGGCCTTGATGACGCGGTTGCCGGTGAAAGATTCGTGCATCAGGTTCGTGAGCGTGGCGTTATGCTCCTGCACGGCGCGGGCGGATTTGCGGACTTTGCGTCCGAAGATAATGATCGGCACGAGGCACACGGGAAACACGATGACGGACACCAACGTCAACATGGGCTGGATGGCAAGCTGGTAGCCAAGCAGGCAGAGAATCGTGACCGGATCCCTGACCATGGACGCAAACGAATTGCCGATAATGTTGTAAAGCACCACGGTGTCGTTGGTGATGCGCGCGATCAAATCGCCGGTGCTGGCGCGGTTGAAAAATCCGAGCGAAAGATTCTGGAGATGGCCGAACAGTTTGGTGCGGATGTCGGCGATGGCGTGCATGGCCGACCAGTTCGTGAGGTAAATGCTCAAATAGGCCAGCGAGATGCGCACCAGCATGATGGCGGGAATAGTGCCGATGACCAGCAGCCAGCGGATGGTGTCATTCGCGGCGGGCGCATGAAATTCCGGCAGCGCCGAAGCAAGCCAGTGCGTGAGCGGACGGATCCACTGCGGAGCCTTCTCAAGCTGGTCGTAAAAGTTGGTGTGGCCGGTAAAAATCAAATCCATGACCACTTTGGCGACCGCGAGCAACGCGCCATTGCTCAGGCCGTAAAAAATGCCGCAGAGCAGGCCGAGGAAAAAGCGGCCCCGGTAAGGCCGGACAAACTCCCACAGTTTTTTCAGAAAATCGGTCATTGGTTTTATTTTTTGGCGGAAGGGGAAAGAAAGCGAGTTTTTTGTGCAGCCAGTTGTAGAACCCCCTCGTCGCCATGACCGCCTGCATGCGCAAACTCGTCATCCTCATGAATCGCCTCCTTAAAAATAATGATTTCCAGCTTTCCAATTAACACCGTTGCTTTACAACCCCAACCCTGAACTTCAGCCTGCAGTCGAATCTGACGTTGACGGCGGCAGTGGGGTTGCTCTCAAGATTGGGCGTCTGGTGTCCTTGGTGCCGCCGGACTCCCGTCCTCGCAACACCAAACCGACAACGTGTTTTCGGCTGCTGGTAAAAACCGGGGAAAGTCCAACTGATTTTAGACTTGCTCAACATCCGAGTCTGAATAAGACTCGCTGACAATGATGAACAAACACGCCGTATTGATGGTGGGCCTGCTGACCTGCGTTGCCCCGATTTCCAGCTTTGCCGACAAGGTCGGCGACCCCGCCCCGCCCCTGACCGTCAAGGAATGGATCAAGGGCAAGCCGGTGGACTTCAAGGCGGGCACGAACATTTACGTTTTGGAGTTCTGGGCCGCCTTAAGCCCAGCCTGTCGCGCTGTCATTCCAACACTTAATGAGTTGCAAAATAATTTCAAAGACAAGGGGGTGGTTTTGCTGGGCATTGCCGATGACCCGCCGGACAAGGTTAAGGAGTTTATGGCAGGCGTGAAGATAGAATATTCGGTGGCGGCGGATGACCGCCGAAAAACGGCCAGGAATTACATGGTGGCCTATGGCCAAAATGGCATTCCCCACACTTTCATCATCGGCAAGGACGGCAATGTTATCTGGCAAGGGCATCCGCTCCACGGGCTTGAAAAGGCGTTGGATGACATCATCGCCGGACGTTATGACTTGCAGAAGGCGATCAAGACAGATGCGGGTCGCGCCGAGTTGGATGACTACCGGACGCTGGCCCGCAAAGGCGATGTGAAGGCTGTGGAATTGGGCAGGAAGCTTCTGGCCGACCGGACCAACAACGCGGTGCAGTTATGTGATTTTGCTTATCGCATTGTCACGGATGTTAACAACACAAACCGCAACTTCGCTTTGGCTGACGAAGCGCTTGACCAGGCAGAGAAACTTGCTCCCGGGAAGGTGGCCCAAGTAGTCTTTACCCGTGGGGTAGTGATCTTCGAGAAAGGCAAAAAAGAGGATGGAATTGCTCTGGCCAAACAAGCAATTGATTTGACCAGCAACACCAATGAAATGGCGGTTTATAACCTCCGCCTAAATGTCATGGAGGCACGAATGAAAGCCGAAAGCCAGAACAAGCTCAAAAGCTCTCCCAGAAAACTCTGAAACGGTTGATGAGATGCCCTGTTTATGTCTTCACACAGGGGGTGCGGCGGGGCAGGTGCGGCTTCAGTGTTGTTGGCCGCTTGACAAGTGGCTGTGGGTTGTGTCACTTTGTTGTTGATTTTGTTTATTGTTTGAATTAGTTTTTGAACAGAAACAACAAATGGTTTTGTAGCAAAAAAAATATGAAATTAAATTACTTTTGTGGCTATCTATTGAGTCTGATTGCGGGTGCGTTCTTGCTGGCTTCGCCTTGCGGTGCTCAAGACTTGGTTTATCAAACCACCCAGGCGGCTGCCATCGCCAGAGCCGAGGCTGAAGGCAAGATGATACTGACGGAGTTTGGCAGACCCGCCTGTTCGGATTGCCAGGCAATGCGGGCGCGTTTTGAACTGCTCTCTCCGGCTCTCAAACAATGGATTCTTGCGTCTTGTGTCTTGTGGGAAGCGGATATTGACACTTCAAGCGAATATGTGCCCTATACCAGCGGCTTAGGTGCCTTTTCCCTTCCCTTGATGTGTTTTGTGGATCCGGCGAAGCCGGGCGTATATACTGCAAGATATAACGGACTCATTGGTGCGCCGACGTTTCTAGGATATATCAAGACTCAAGCGATCAAAAACCTGCCCGTGGTGGTAACCAACCTGCCGGGTGCTCCAACCAATCTAACCGATGGCATCTTCGTCGTGAAGGGCATAGCGCGAACCGACGCAGCTCTTAGCGGCTCCATCTCCAACGCGGCGATAACCGCCGTCATGTGGCGGCTCAACGGAACCGGCTCTTTCCAGGCAGCCACAGGAACGACGGCTTGGTCTGCGTCAGTGTCACTGCCGTCGGGAACCAACACTTTTGAATCCTATGTCCAATATGAGGGACCCAAGAATAGCTGGATCAACCGCGTTCTTTTGATCAACTCGGGATCCGGCGGCACTTCACTGCAGTCCCAGACCATCACGTTCAATTCCTTGGCCCCTCAAACCTATGGGGTTGCTCCTATCACCTTGACCGCGACGGCCAGCTCCGGTTTGCCGGTCACATTTACCGTCACTTCCGGCCCGGCGAATATTTCCGGTAGTTACCTGAACATAACTGGTGTCGGCCAGGTCTCAGTGGAAGCGAGTCAAGCTGGCGATGGCACCACTTACTCGGCTGCTACTCCCGTAGACCAGAGTTTTACGGTGAATCAGGCAACGCCGGTGGTGAACGCCACGGGCGGAACCTTTGTTTATGATGGCACCGCGAAAGCGGGCAGCGGCACGGCCACCGGCGGTGAGGGTGAGATTCTGGTGGTGACGTTGAGCTATATTGGCACGGGCAGCACGAGCTATGGCCCGACGGCGATTGCGCCGAGCGCAGTGGGGACCTACACGGTAACGGCGCACACGGTGGGTGACGCGAACAATGCTCCAGGCAGCAGCCTAGCGGTGGCGTTGACGATCAACAGCTCTAGCAGCATTGTGAATCTGGCAGCGCTGACAAATTTCCTCGGAAATGGCATCGTGGATCAGGCGGATTTGAACGCTGTCCTTGCGCGTTACTGGGCACAGTCTCCTCCCTACATCGCCAACACCGCTATCTCGGGGAAGACAAACTTCATCTTTACCATCACCAACTTCACTTTCACAGTGCAGTTCATCACCAATCTGGCGAATCCGAACTGGCAGAATCTCGGTCAAGCCAGATTCCAGTTCACCGACCCGAATGCTGTCATTGGGCAGCAGCGTTACTATCGCCTCGTTACCCCCTAGCGGTTATCTTTGCAAGGAACGGAGATTCTGATGTCAAACAGCCATTGGGTAGTTGAATCGGCTCTTGGAGAGACAGGAGACGCTCTTTCAAAACCACCGCCCGCTGAGGGCAGCGGGCCTACCCCTGCGATTTCAGCCCGGATTCCTGTAGGCCGCGTGCCCTCACGCGGCATTGGGTTGGGTTTTGAAAGCACCTCAGGACGCTCCTGGTTTTCCGGCATGGTGTGGATTTGGGTGATGAGCCTGGTCTCCGTCGTCATGGCGGATAACATTCAGCTTCAGCCCATGACCAATATCCTCTCCGGAAGCACGAACCTCAATGTTGGCTCTTACGCCATCCCTTGCGTGACAGATTGGAACGGAGATGGAAAGAAAGACCTGCTCATCGGCTACCAGACCAATAGCATGATTCGGGTCTATACGAACGCCGGCACAGATGCCAAACCGGTTTTCACGACCTACTACGACCTCACGGCGGACGGCACCAATAAAATCCAATATCCCTGTGGCGGCTGTGGTGCACCCGCGCCTTGGGTATGCGATTACGACGGCGACGGCAAACGCGACCTGTTGGTTGGTGACGGTGCGCACGGCACAGTCTTTTTCTACCGCAACACGAATACCGACGCCAACCCCAAGCTCGTCTTGAACCGACAATTAAAGGCGGGTGGCACGAACCTTACGGTTGGCATCCGGGCGACTCCCTACGTTTGCGATTGGGATGGGGACGGCCTGACCGATTTGCTGTGTGGTGACGGAGACGGTTATGTCACCTTCTTCAAGAATATCAACACCAACACCCAAGCCGGTCAGGTGCCCGTTTACACCAACGGAGTGAGAATCCAAGCGGGTGGTGTTGATTTGAATCTGGGGATCCGTTCGATGGTGCGGGTGTTTGACTGGGATGGGGACGGATTGAAAGACCTTATATGCAGCTCGGACACGGGTATTTACTGGTGCCGGAACACCAACAGCAACCAGCAACCAATCTTGCAAGCGAAAGCATTTCTGCAAGTGCCCTCAACCAACGGACAATTAGTGAATATCACTTCGTCTCTTAGCTCTAGCACGCGCCTGCGGCTGGACTTGGTGGACTGGAACAACGACGGGGTGATGGATTTGATCTATGGCAATTCAAGTGGCAACGTGTTCTACAACGAAGGCTACAACTTCCGCATCCGCCTGACCCCTCAAACCAACCATACCATCGCGCTACAATGGGACAGCGCGCCGTTCCTGAAATACAATGTGCTGGCGTATGACTGCCTCGACGGCATCCCGTGCCCAGCCGTAACGAACCTGCCGTCGGAAGGAAAGACGACCACTTGGACCAACCAGATGCAAGGCGGCCAGCAATTTTTCCGGGTTCAGATTGTCACCAATTCTCCATAATAACCGGCAGATGAAGTGGTTCAAAGCTGGTTGCTTTAGCGTTTCTCCCAACTCGCGCAGTTGAATCGCGCCAAAAGCCAGCAATCAAAAGCTGGAGACAGGCGCGACATATTGGATGGTTCCGAATCAGAACCTGTTCTGGCCGGGGTCCAGGCCAAGGTAACGATTGAGCAGGGCTTGGAGGTGCTCGACCGAGTTCAGCGGACCGATGCTGACGGCCCCGCCCAGAATCAGTTGCGGCATGCCCGGCCGGCCGGTTGCCTGCCAATTGGAAAAGTGAAGCTGGCAGTCCGTCAAGATTTGTTTGTCCACCCATGGATCAGACAGGGCCTTCTCCAGTTTATCCGTGCCCACCAGTTGTGCGGCATATTTCCGGGCTTCTTCTACCGACACGCCTTCATCAGCAGAAAAAAACCAGTCATCAAACTGGCGATGGGCTTCGGGTTTGGCCCGCCAGACCGCCAACCCCAGGCGCGCTAAGTCACAGGCGTTGGGACTGGAGTTGAAATCGGGCGGGATCAGCGGGTTGCAGTTGGTGGACATCGGCATGGGCAGCGAAACAATGCCCAAGTCGTTGCTGAACTGGCGTTGGGCCACCACCAGTATCCAATGCAGTTCCCGGCAGTGCGGGCAGGTGTAGTCGAACAGATTCACGATGACATTCGAGGCGCCCGGCGACCCGATCATGGGCACGTCATCGAGCCGGATCAGGAACTGATTGTTATAGAGCGAGAGCAGCCGCGGTGCCACGAGGTGGGCATTGGGCGAGGACGGCCGGTTGGTGGATTGGCCGCCCGAAGCGGCCAGGGTTGAGTGCGTGACGCGCACGGCCGAAGGCCTCACGGGCAGAAGCTTGACCACATTACGCTGCTCGGGGACGAGCCATTGCCCACCGGCCAGCACCGCGACAACGGCCAACCCGATCAGGATGAGCGAAAAAACCGCCGCACGCGGAACGCCCCGCTTGTCCGGCGCGGCTGACCACATCGGGGTGGCTGGATCGGAAGCCAGCGGGATGTTTTTCAAGCAAAGGAATGCGGCCGCCAAGCCACACACATGGGCGGCCATGCAAAACGGACAGAATGCCTTAAGGACGAAGACCTGCAGGCCGACGAACCACAGGGCAGCTCCTGCCACAATGACCGAGAGCGCAATGATGGCCGCCCAAGCACCCCGCTCGTCATCTGGCGCAGTCCGTTTCCGCGCCAGAACCGTGGCACCAAGCAAAGCCAAATAGACCAGCAAGGCCGGCACACTGACCGGCAGGTGAAGCCAATACGCCCACCGGCTCTGCAAGACTTTGTTGCAGCCTGACCCGGTGCCACAACCGGCAAGTGAACCATGCGCGAGCGCAACCCAAGCGAGATAACCCGCCCCTAAAATGGCAATCCCCAGCAATGCGCGGGCGGGCATCAGCCATCTGGCACGCTGTCCGTTCTCCGGCTCTGGTTGGTCCGGCAATCCTTGGTTTTCACTCATATAAAACTGGTGGCGGCGACGCCCCGTCGCCACAGGGCCAATGCGCCGCCCCGACGCATCTTCCGATTTCACCAAACACTGTCCCTCCCCGA
>DMQW01000074.1:470-5127 GCA_003455565.1 Limisphaerales bacterium | reverse complement strand
CCGCCGGCCCCCTCACCCGTCCTCCGGCCCCCCTCTCCCCCGCCGGGGGAGAGGGACGGGGTGAGGGGGCAGGCGGTGAAATTCCAGGCGTGGTGGAACTCGTCGTGCGTCCGACCGGACTCATTGATCCGAAGGTCACGGTCAAGCCGCTCAAAGGGCAGATTGACGATTTGATCGAAGAAGTCCGCCAGCGCGGCGACAAGAAGGAACGCACGCTCGTCACGACCTTGACCAAGCGCACGGCGGAAGAACTCACGGATTATCTGCGCGACATCGGCATCCGGGTTCAATACCTGCATAGCGAAATTGACGCCATCGAGCGTGTGGAGATTCTGCGGTCGCTCCGCAAAGGCGAGTTCGATGTGCTTGTCGGCATCAATCTTTTGCGCGAAGGCTTGGATTTGCCGGAAGTTTCGCTCGTGGCGATTTTGGACGCGGACAAGGAAGGTTTTCTCCGCAGCGAAACGAGTTTGATCCAGACCGCTGGCCGCGCCGCGCGTCATCTGAACGGCGAAGTCATCCTCTACGCCGACGTGATGACGAATAGCATCCAGAAATTTCTCGCCGTCACCGAGTATCGGCGCAATCGGCAAATCGCTTACAACGTGGAACACAACATCACGCCGCGCAGCGTCGTCCGTGCGGTCGAGGAAAGTCTGGCGGTTTATCGAACGACTCGTGACGAGGCCGATTCCGTTTTGCACGATGCAAAGATGGACGTGGATGTGACCGAGACCATCCGCGAACTCGAAGGTGAAATGCTCGTTGCCGCCGAAAATTTGCAGTTTGAAAAAGCCGCGTTGCTGCGCGACCAAATCAAGGAATTGAAACGCATGATTGATGGTGGCAAACCGGAGGAAAAACCGAGGCCGGTGAATTATCGCAAGACTTCAAAAAGAGGAAACAACTCACGGGGGCGACGGACAGGAAATCCTTTCTGACACGAACAACGCGCATGAGCCTGACCCAGCAGCAACAAGCACGACGCCCCACGATGTCAATCTGGGGACTCGTGGAAGTTGGCGGGGTGTTGCTATGTGCCGCTACAATTGCCGGATTTCTGGCCCGACTCTGGTGGGTGTTTGAACTGGCGTCGCACTTTCGTTTGCATCTGGCGGTTGGGCTTGCCGGCTTGGCTGCGGTCTGGGCGGTAAAGCGTCGCTGGCGGATGGCGTCCATTTGCGGGGTCAGTGCGATAGCGAATGCAGTTCTGGTTCTGCTGGTTCTTTGGCCGACTGAAATGGCAGAGTCGCAAGCTGGAACCCGGCTGCGGCTGGTGAGCCTCAACGTCCATACCGAAAATGAGCGCAGCGACCTCGTGCTCAAGTTTCTTCAGACGGCGGATGCCGATGTGATTCTTTTGATGGAGGTGAATGAAACCTGGATGACCGCCGTGCAACCATTGCGCGCCAACTACCCGCAAGTGATTGCCGAACCGCGCGATGATAATTTTGGCATCGCACTGTTCAGCCGTCTCCCTTTGACGAACGGTGAGGTGATTGAATTGGGCAAAGCCGAAGTGCCTTCCATTGCCACGGCCATTTCCGTTGGCGGGGAACAAGTTTTTCTGCTGGGCACCCATCCGCTGCCGCCCGGTTCCGCAACATATGCCCGGCTGCGAAATGAGCAGTTTCAGGAAATTGCCGCGTTGATCCACTGCCGCAACCTGCCGGCGATTGTTCTTGGCGACTTGAATTGCACGCCATGGAGTCCTTATTTTACCGATCTGCTTCGCGACAGTGGATTGAAAAATGTTTCGCCCCAGCACGGCCTGTTCGGCTCGTGGCCGGCTGGTTTGCCGTTCGTGCGAATCCCTCTCGATCATGGCCTGGTCTCGCCGGCGATTCGTGTCATTGAAAAACGGATGGGGCCGCCGGTGGGAAGCGATCACTTGCCTTTGATTCTTGATCTTCAAATCCCGACCGAGCGGCGAGTTGATGAGCAATCAGTTCAGAAAACTCCCGCTCATGATTGACGGTGGCCAGCCGGAGAAAAAATCAAAACGAACGCACCGATGATTTTGGAAGCTCACGGTGCAAGCTTCGGTAAAATCCTTTCCGCCAGTTCACCAGCGCCATTTTGCAATGCCGCGTGTTGCTCACCAATTGCGACGAACTGCCCGCCGTCCTCAACGACCGCCAGGGTTTCTTCTGCATTCTGCATCCGTGACTCGGACTTGGATCGTTTGGAAGCCAGCGACTTCCGCGCGATGGAAGCATGGCTGTCCGAGACAAAAAGTTTTTTGCCGTCCGGCGTGCCGGTGATGCCATTCGGTTTTTTCAAATCGTCCGTCGCGCGTTTTGAGAATTGTAGGAGGCGAGGTAACGAGTCTCTAATTAAATTCAAGCCTTCCTTTTATTTTTGAAATGAGTCTCCTCACGTCGGCTCCTACAATTGTTCAACAGAAAATTTATTCGCTTGCCGCAGGGAATTTTCGCATATTGCGCCGGATGAAATCCATGACGGGTTACGGTCGCGGTGAATGCGCGCAGGACGGCTTCAAGGTCACGGTCGAGTTGAGTTCCGTGAACCGCAAGCAGGCCGAGGTGTCGGTCACGTTGCCGCGCGAGCTGGAGCTGCTCGAGGCGCAGATCCGCGATGTGATCAACCGCCTCGTCGCGCGCGGTCGCGTGAACGCCCGCGTCTCGCTCCATGCCGCCGAGGGAAAACTTTCCGTGCGCAAGCACATCAACGCCGCGCTGGCCAGGGATTACGCCGCCGAGTTCGCGCGGCTGGGCAAACAATTGAAAATTTCCGGCGAGGTGACGCTGGATCAGGTGTTGCGTGCGCCGGGCGTTTTCCAGACGGACGAGGAACTGGCCGGGACGGAAGATTTGTGGCCGGCGGTGGAGAAGGCGTTGAACCACGCGCTCGCGTCGCTGGTGAAGATGCGCGAACGCGAAGGCGCACATCTGTCGAAGGATTTGTCGGCGCGCACCGGCTTGATGCGGTCGGCGGTCGAGAAAGTTCAGAAGCAGGCGCCGACGACGGCGGAGAATTACCGTCAGAATCTGCTCGAACGAATCAAGAGCGCGGGCATCGAAAACATCGCGCCGGATGACGAACGGTTGTTGAAGGAGATTGTTTTGTTCGCCGACCGCTCGGACATTTCGGAGGAATTGACGCGGCTGCAAAGTCATTTCCAGCAGTTCGAGGATTGCCGGAAATCGAAGGAGCCGGTCGGACGCACGCTGGATTTTCTGGCGCAGGAAATGAACCGCGAGATCAACACCATCGGCTCAAAGGCGAATGACGCAGTCATCTCGCGCGAGGTGGTGACGCTGAAGGCGGAACTGGAAAAATTCCGGGAGCAGGCGCAAAACGTGGAATGAAAAACGAAAGTCCAAAGTCCAAAGTCCAAAGTCCAAAGCCGGCGGCCCATAAAAATTCCACGCCGCTGTTGATTTTGATTTCCGCGCCCTCCGGCGGCGGCAAGACGACGTTGTGCGAAATGCTGCTGGCCGCGTGTCCGCACATGACGCGCGCGGTGACCTGCACGACGCGCGCGCCGCGTCCCCGCGAGCAGGACGGCGTGGATTATCATTTTTTTGACGCAGCGGAATTTTTGAAGCGGTTGCATGCGGGAAATTTTCTGGAACACGCGACGGTCTACGGCAACAGTTACGGGATTTTGAAATCCGAACTGCTCGGCAAGCTGCGCGAGGGCAAGGATGTTTTGCTGAACGTGGACGTGCAGGGCGCGGCGACCATCCGCGAACGCGCGTTGGAAGACCCGGAATTGAGCCGCGCGCTGGTGACGATTTTCCTGACGCCGTCAACGGTTGAGGAACTGGAGCGCCGCCTGAAAAAGCGCGGAGCGGACGCGGCGGCGGCGATCCAGAAACGGCTCGGCGTGGCGCGGCAGGAAGTCGCGCAGTGGAAGAATTTTAATTACCTGCTGATCAGCACGAGCAAGCCGGAGGATTTGCGGCGGATGCTGGCGATTGTGGAGACGGAAAAGATGCGCGTGGCGCGGTCGCAACCGCCGGAATTTTAGAATTGTGGATTTCCGATTGCAGATTGCGGATTTAAGTTAAGATTGAGGCATGAGCGTTTCAAAGAAAATTGTTCTCGGAGTGACCGGCTCCATCGCCGCGCACAAGGCGGCGGATCTGGCGAGCCTGTTGACGAAGCAGAAATGCAATGTGCGCGTGGTGATGACCGCCGACGCGCAACGGTTCATCACGCCGCTGCCGTTCAAGACGCTGACGCGCAATCCGGTCGTGACCGATCTCTACGACGAGGACGAAGGCTGGCAGCCGACGCACATTGAACTCGCGGACGCTGCGGATTTGCTGCTCATCGCGCCGGCGACGGCGAATGTGATTGCGAAACTGGCGCACGGAATCGCGGACGATGCGTTGAGCTGCATCGCGCTGGCATTGAATCCCAAGGCAAAAATTTTGATCGCCCCGGCGATGAATGGAAAAATGTGGTTGCATCCGGCGACGCAGGAGAATGTAAAGACGTTGAAAAAGCGCGGCGCAGAATTCATCGGGCCGGACGAGGGAATGTTATCGTGCGGTTACGAAGGCGTTGGCCGCTTGTGGCCGGTGGAGAAAATCGTGGCGCAGGCGTTGTCCCAATTAAAAATTAAAAATTAGAAATGCAAAATGGACCGACCAGGCGGGAGCATTTTTAATTTTTCATTTTGAAT
>DMQW01000074.1:0-284 GCA_003455565.1 Limisphaerales bacterium | reverse complement strand
TTTTTAATTTTTCATTTTGAATTTTTAATTCTCATGAATCCAAGCCGCGAGCCTTTATTGAAGCGTTTGCCGGCCTTGTTTGAGATTCCGGCGCCGGATGCGGCCCGCGCGCGGCGACGGATTGAGATGATGGAGCGGGATGTGATGCTGCCGGCCAGATTGTTCGTCATCGGGCTGATTGCCTATTCGTTCAATTTTTCGCCGTGGATGGGGCAGGTGGGCAGTGCGCTGGATGTGACGGTGGAAACGGTGCAGTTCATCTTCTGGTTTTATATTCCGTTGAG
>DMQW01000296.1 GCA_003455565.1 Limisphaerales bacterium | reverse complement strand
TTCAGTTTTTATCCCGGCAAAAATCTCGGCGCGTGCGGCGAAGGCGGCGCGCTCGTCACGAACAATTCTGAATTCGCCAAACGCGCGAAATCCTTGCGCGAACACGGTTCGAGTGTGCGCTATTATCATGACGAAATAGGTTTTAATTATCGCATGGAAGGCATTCAGGGCGCGGTGCTGGGCGTGAAGCTGCCGCATCTGAAAAAATGGACGCGCGAACGTCAGCGCGTGGCCAGGCGTTACGCGGAATTGCTCGCGGACACACCGTTGCAACTGCCGCGCGAGGCGGGCTTCGCCGAAAGTGTGTGGCATCTTTACGTCGTCCGCCATCCGCGCCGCGATGAACTCAAGGCGCATCTGGACGCGAATGGCGTGGGCTGCGCCCTCCATTATCCGCTGCCGCTGCACCTGCAAAAATGCTATGCGAGCCTCGGTCACAAGCCGGGCGATTTTCCGGTCGCGGAAAAAGCGGCGCGCGAGTGTTTGAGCCTGCCGATTTATCCCGAACTGACCGACACGCAAATCCAGCGCGTGGCGGAAGTGGTGCGCGGTTTTTTCAGCAAATAAATTCGCCGGCAACAGCGGCGGGAGGCTTTTTCCAGGATGTAAAATTTATTTGGGGATTTTTTAACACCGGCAGCCGCTGGGAAAAATAAAATAAATATCAACATTTTCAAGGCTATTGGCGAACAACTCACGCGCACGCTCGGCGATCCGGCGCGGCGCGTGATCCGAACCCATGACCACCCACATTGAACGATGCACGCTTCATTTAAAAACCTGGGTGTGACTGGAACTGGCGGTCAGCGCGCCGCCGGACGTAGTCAATAGCGGCAGAGGACCGCCACTTCCCATCGCACACTTTAAAACCCGCGCGTTGCTTCTTTGCGCATTCGGCACTACGTTTGACAAAATTATGTATGCAACAAAACCGTTGATGAAGCAGGCGGCCATTGTGCTGGCAATTTTTTTGGGTGCATGCGGAGCCGGTGCGGTTGAAAACACCATCACCAACGCCGCCGACCTCGCCGTGAAGCATGTCAACGCCGGGCAGGCACAAAAACTCGTCGCCGACAAAACAATAGTAACGCTCGACATCCGCACACCGGGGGAATTCACCGCCGCGCACATCGCCGGAGCAACCAACCTTGATTTTCGCGCCGTTGATTTTGAACAGCGCCTCACCGGTCTCGACAAAAGCAAGACCTACTTTGTTTATTGCGCGTCGGGCAACCGCAGCACACAGGCGCTGCCGCTGTTCAAGAAACTCCGGTTTCAGTCCCTTTACCACCTCGATGGCGGCTTCAAGGGCTGGGAAAAGGCCGGGCTGCGGTTGCGAAGTGAGGATTGTGAGACTGCTCGCACCAATCCAGAGCACCTGCCGGAAAACGTTTGTAACCTTTCCCCGATTAGAGGCTCAGTTTGAATAGCGACGTGTTATGAAGTGCGAAGAAATGCTGGCAGTGTTGAACGAATACGTGGATGGCACGGTTGACCCGGCCGTCTGCGCGGAGTTTGAGCAGCACATGGCGGGTTGCAACCCCTGTCAGGTGGTCGTGGACAACATCCGCCAGACCATCACGCTCTACAAAGACGGCCAGCCATATGCGATGCCGATTCAATTTCGCGAACGGATGCACGACGTTTTGCGCAAAAAGTGGAAGGAAAAATATCCCGCCAAGTGATTTTATCGCAGTTTTACAAACTTCACCCAGTCCGCGCCCCGTCGGATCACGCTTCAAATTTCTCTGTTCGCACAAGGGTTGTAACTTTTTTTCAATCTGCGGCTCAATGCCAGAAGCGAACTCGGATAGAGAGTCAAAGACAGCGACTTTAAAACTATGAATTGGACAACTACTTTAATCATCGCGGCGGTCGTCGCGGTCGTTTTTATGCTGAAAACAGCCGGCCAGATTTCAGCCAAGGACGCACTGGCGCACTTGAAAAACGGCGCACTGGTGATTGACGTGCGCAGCCCCGGCGAATTTAACTCCGGCCATCTGTCCGCCGCGCTCAACCTTCCGCTGGACGAAATTGAAACCGCCCTGCCGCGCCGCGTGCCGGATAAAAACCAGGTGCTGCTGCTGCATTGCCAGAGCGGCATGCGCAGCGGCATGGCGAAAAAAAAGTTGAATGGCCTGGGCTACGCGAACGCCTTCAACCTCGGCTCGTATGGCCGGGCGGAAAGTATTTTGAAACAATTGAACTAGTCCGCCGCAGACCGGCTTCTTTTGAAATTCAGCGGGGTGAATACTTTCGCCAAAAAGCAAATAACGGTTGGCAGGAACCAATTTCAGTAGAAACTAGAAGACTGTTATGGATGTCCTGACCCTTTCCAGAATCCAGTTTGGCGCGACCATTTCGTTTCACTACATTTATCCGCCATTGAGCATCGGCCTTGGTGCCATGCTCGTTATCATGGAGGGCTTGTGGCTCAAGACCGGCAACCCGGTCTATCACCAGGTGGCGCGGTTCTGGACGCGCGTGTTTGCGCTGACTTTCGCCATCGGCGTGGCGACGGGCATCGTGATGGAGTTTGAATTCGGCACGAACTGGGCGACGTATTCGCGCTTCGTTGGCGACGTCTTCGGCAGCGCGCTGGCGGCGGAAGGCATTTTTGCGTTCTTCCTCGAATCCGGTTTTCTCGCCGTGCTGCTGTTCGGCTGGGACAAGGTCGGGCGCAAAACGCACTTTTTCTCGACTTGCATGGTGGCGTTCGGCGCGCATTTCAGCGCGGTGTGGATCATCGTGGCGAATTCCTGGATGCAGACGCCCGCCGGTTATCACATCGTCGGCGAAGGCATGCACGCTCGCGCAGAAATCACCGACTTCTGGCAGCTCGTTTTCAATCCGTCCTCGATGGACCGCTTGTTTCACACCCTTTGCGGCGCGTGGTGTGCGGGAGCATTTCTCGTGGTGAGTGTCAGTGCGTGGTATTTGCTCAGGCAGAAACATCAGGAATTCGCCCGCGCGTCGTTGAAAGTCGGCCTGACCGTGGCGCTCGTCGCCTCACTGCTGCAAGCCGTCACCGGCCATAAGAGCGCGCAGGACGTGGCACGCAACCAACCGGCCAAGCTCGCGGCGTTCGAGGGACTTTACAACACGACTTCCAACGCGCCGCTGGTTCTGGCGGGCTGGGTGGACGAGAAAAATGAAAAGGTCGTCGGCATCGCCGCGCCCGGAATGTTGAGCTTTCTCGCGCACAACGATTTTCATATGCCCGTTACCGGCCTCAAGGAATTCAAGCCGGAAGACCGTCCGCCGGTCACGGCGTCGTTCCTGTTTTTTCACGGCATGGTGGGCATCGGCTTCACGCTGATTGCCATCGCGTCGCTGGGCTTTTTGTATTTCCGCAAAGGCACGCTGCCTGAACGCCGCTGGCTGTTGTGGCTTCTGGTTTTCTCCGTGCTCGGCCCGCAGTTCGCCAATCAACTCGGCTGGTTCGCCGCCGAAGTCGGGCGTCAGCCGTGGCTGGTCTATGGCGTGATGCGGACGCCGGAAGGCTTGTCCGCCGTGGTGAAGGCGAACGTCGTCCTCACGTCGCTGATCATGTTCACGTTCATTTATTTTTTGTTGTTCGCCGTCTTCATTTATCTGCTCAACGACAAAATCCAGCACGGTCCGGACGACGCGGACTTGATTCCATCCGGCAAACTCGCGCGGCCCGCCAAAAATTAAATCTGCCATGCACCTCGATCTCAATACCATCTGGTTCATCCTCGTCGGCGTGCTGTTCACCGGCTACGCGATGCTGGACGGCTTTGACCTCGGCATCGGCGCGCTGCATCTGTTCACGAACAAGGATGAGGAACGGCGCGTGATGCTGAATTCCATCGGCCCGGTGTGGGACGGCAACGAAGTCTGGCTCGTCACCGGCGGCGGCGCGCTGTTCGCCGCGTTTCCAAACGTGTATGCGACGGTATTCTCTGGATTTTACCTCGCGTTTTATCTGTTGCTGGCGGCGCTGATTTTCCGTGCGGTGGCGATTGAATTTCGCAGCAAGCAACCGATGCGCTGGTGGCGGCAGATGTGGGACGTGAGTTTTTCCGTTGGCAGCATTCTGTCGAGCCTGCTCATCGGCGTCGCGCTCGGCAACATCGCGTGGGGCGTGCCGGTGGATGCGAATGGCGAATTCGCGGGAACTTTTCTTGGCCTGCTGAAACCGTATCCGCTGCTCGTCGGCGTGACTACCGTGGCGCTCTTCATGATGCACGGCGCGATTTACGGCGTGATGAAAACGGAAGGCGGCCTGCACGACAAACTGCGCGTCTGGGCCACGCGCTGCATCATTTTCTTCGTCATCTGCGCCGTGACCCTCACGATGGCCGCGCTGCTATTCGTGCCGCACATGGCGGCGCGCGTCCGCGAAAACCCTTGGCTGTTCAGCGTCGCGCTGGCGAACATGCTGGCCATCGCCAACATTCCGCGCGAATTTCATCACGGCAACGACGGACGCGCGTTCCTCTCGTCGTGCGCCACGATTGTGACGCTCATGGCGTTGTTCGCGCTGAACATTTTCCCGAACATGATTTACAGTCTGCCGAATCCCGAAAACAGCCTGACGATTTACAACGCCGCCTCGTCGCCGAAGACACTGGGCATCATGCTCGTCATCGCGGGCATCGGCATCCCGGTGGTGCTGGCCTACACCGTGAGCATCTACTGGATTTTCCGGGGCAAAGTGAAGCTCGACCGGATGAGTTATTGAATTCATGGACGCTCCATTTTGGAACAACCGCTACGCCGCGCCGCAATACATTTACGGCGAAACACCGAATGCTTTCGTGTCGGAAATGGCGTCACAAATTCCCGCCGGCCCGGTGCTTTGTCTCGCCGAAGGCGAAGGACGAAACGCCGTCCACCTCGCAACTCTCGGCCATCGGGTGACGGCGGTGGATCAATCCGAAGCCGGTTTGGCCAAAGCCCGACGACTCGCGGCGGTTCGCGGCGTTGAAATTAAGACGGTGATTGCTGACTTGGAAAGCTTCGCCATCGAGCCGGGTGTTTGGTCTGGAATCGTCGCAACCTTTGCCCATTTGCCACCCGCGATTCGGCGCCAAGTTCACGCTCAAGTGGTGCAAGGTCTGCGGCCTGGCGGAGTGTTCGTTCTCGAAGCCTATACCCCGGCGCAATTGGCGTTCGATACCGGCGGGCCAAAATCCCCGGAACTGCTCATGACTCTGGCCGGGCTGCGTGATGAGCTTGCGGGATTGGAATTTTTGGTTGGGCGCGAGATTGAGCGCGATGTCATCGAAGGCGATGGCCACACCGGTCGCGGCGCGGTCATGCAAATTCTCGCCCGCCGATATGAGTAACAGATTCGTCCAACGCGGCGGCTGGTGGGTGGTTGGACAATTCCTGCTCCTGTTTGCCATCTCAATTTTGGGCATCACCTGTCGCGCGACCTCGAAGTCGCTTCCGATTTTCGTTTGCGGTCTGGCCTTGCTCGTAGCTTCCGCGATCTGCGGCCTCGCCGGGGTGACAGCGTTGGGGCGAAACCTGACACCATTTCCCAAACCTTCGGCCAAGACAGAACTTGTTCAGCGCGGCGTCTATAGTAAACTATATTGACATT
>DMQW01000058.1 GCA_003455565.1 Limisphaerales bacterium | reverse complement strand
AATTTCCGCCCGTCGCCATCCGTCAGCATTTGGGCGCACGCCACCGGCCCGGTGGCAACCGTCCCAAGTCATCGTCCTCATGGGCGAATCGCACGGCGGTCAGAAACAAAAATTCCTGCCCATCACCCAAGACCGGCTTGACCGCGAAACCCAGCGCCACGCGCAGGCCGCCATTGCCCATTCGCTGGAATCCAACAGCCAGGTTTTTTCGCAGGAACGCGAACACCTTGACCGCTGGGCCGAAGACATGGTGCTCGCCGCCGAAAAGGAATTGGCCGACACCAAGGCGCAGATCAAAGCCTTGAACCGTCAGTCACGCCTTGCTACCACCGTTGACGAGCAGCACGCCTTGCAAAACAAAATCCGCGACCTCGAAAAAGTCCAGCGCACCCAGCGCCAGCAGATTTTCAACGTCGAGGACGAGATCAAAGGCAAGCGCGACCTGCTGATTGAAAAGCTGGAAAAACGCTTGAGCCAGAACACGTCCAGCGAGCATTTGTTTTCCATCCGCTGGCAAGTCGTGTAATCCGCAAACCTGCAAACAATGAAATAAGAAATCTCACGCTCTGTCTTATTTTAATTTGTTGCCTGTTTTCAAAATAAGATTGGCTGGCGACAAAACCGTTAAAACTTGGCCGCAAAAATTCACAAAAAACGCAAAATGAAAACTGAAAAAGAAATCTTCGCCTTGTGTGACACCATCCGGGAAACCGCGTTTGCGCTCCATTGTTACCACCGGCACGGGCATCTTGAAAAAGTTTATGAGAACGGTCTCGCCCACCGTTTGCGGAAAGCTGGTATGAAAGTAATCCAACAACATCCGCTCACGGTTCGCGATGAGGATGGCACGGTTCTCGGCGAGTATCTCGCCGATCTGTTCATCGAAGATTGCCTCGTTGTGGAATTGAAAGCCGTCAAAGCGCTGGCCGATGAACACATCGCCCAATTGCTCGGCTACCTGCGTTCAAGCCAGAACGAACACGGCCTGCTCATCAATTTTGGCGCACCCAAACTTGAAATTAAAAAGTATGTGCTGTCCACGCCGCCGCCGGTTGTTCAGCCGCCAGCAGCTTTCAGCCTGCTAATTCCTTTTTTTGCGGCTTTTGTGAATTTTTGCGGCTAATCTTTTTTACCGATGGCCGACACCAATCTCGACAAATTGAAAATCCTGCTCGCCGAGCTGTTCATGCTCGGCCAGGCTGACCTCGACTTTGGCATCTACCGCGTGATGAATGCCAAGCGCGCCGAAGTCACGCGGTTTCTCGATCACGATTTGCTGCCGCAAGTCCGCACCGAACTGGAAAAAATCCAGACCGGCGACCGCGCCGGGCTGGAAACCGAACTCGCCAAGGCCATCCAGAATGCGCTGGCGCTCGGTTTGTCTGCCGCCGAAGCCGAGCGGGCGGAAAAGGTCAAAAACCTTCGCGCCCAGCTTGCCGCCACCGTGGACGTGTCCGCGCTGGAAAACGAAGTCCTGTCCGATCTCGCCAATTTCTTCCGCCGCTATTATTCGGGCGGTGATTTTCTCGCTTTGCGCCGCTACAAGGCCGGCGTCTATGCCATTCCCTACGAAGGCGAGGAAGTGAAGCTGCATTGGGCCAACGCCGACCAATACTACATCAAGACCAGCGAATTTCTGCGCGACTACACGTTTAAGCTGGCCGATGGCAAACGGGTTCATTTCAAGCTCGTCGAAGCCGATACCGAGGCGGACAACAAAAAATCCGCCGCCGGGCAGGAACGCCGTTTCATCCTGTGCGCCGCCGATCCACTACTGGAAACCGACGGCGAACTCGTCATCCGGTTTGAATACCGGCCCGACGCTGACAAGTGCAAGCAGGCCGAGCTAAACACGCTCGCCGCGCAGCAGATTTTTGCCTTTGAATCTGGTAGCAGCCGACGTGAGGAGGCTCATTCTAATTCGGGCGAAGGTAGTCAGAGCCTCCTCACGTCGGCTGCTACGATTAAGGGAATCCGCGCCTGGCTGCCCGCGCTCGCCGCCAAAGCACCCACGGAAAAAAATCCCGGACGCACGCTCCTCGAAAAACATCTGGGCGATTACACCGCCCGCAACAGCTTCGATTATTTCATCCACAAAGACATCGGCGGCTTTCTCCGGCGCGAACTCGATTTCTACATCAAGAACGAGATCATGCACCTCGACAACATCGAGGATGACACCGTGCCGCGAGTTGAACAATACCTCGCCAAGATCAAGGCCATCCGCGCCATCGCCCGCAAGATCATTGATTTTTTGGAGCAGTTGGAAAACTTCCAGAAAAAGCTCTGGCTCAAGAAGAAATTCGTCGTGGAGACGAATTATTGCGTGACGCTCGACCGCGTGGCGGAAGCGCTTTACCCGGAGATTGCCGCCAACGACGCGCAGCGTGCAGAATGGGTGAAACTGTTTGCCATTGATGAAATTTGTAGGAGTCGAGGTGACGAGACTCAAACTTCAAAATCGAAAAAGGTGGAGAAAGTTCCTGCGTCCGAACTGGGTTTGGAACTGCGGACGGAGGCGGCTGCCGGGGCGGGGGAAAAGTTAGAGACTCCTCACGTC
>DMQW01000257.1:2898-3239 GCA_003455565.1 Limisphaerales bacterium | reverse complement strand
CCGCCGCCGCTGCGCTGCTGCTGCTGCCGCTCGCCAGCGTGTAGCCCGCGCCGCGTTCCCAAATCTCAATCTGGATGTTCGCCCGGTCGAGAATTTTCAGGAACTGCACGTTGGTCTTGCGCGGAAAATTCGGATGCACTTCCAGCAGCGGCCCGAATTCGTGCGCCAGCTTCGCGCTGATTTCCGGCAGCGGCAGAATGCAATGCGGATTGCCAATCGTCGCGGCGCAGAAGGTGAATTCGCATCCGCCCACAGAAATTTTTTCGTTGAGGACTTCGCGCTTCGGGCCGGTGACGGGAATTTTCTCGCTGTCAAAACTGACCTTGCCCATCTCGACGCGC
>DMQW01000257.1:2260-2813 GCA_003455565.1 Limisphaerales bacterium | reverse complement strand
ACCTTGCCCATCTCGACGCGCACCATTTTGCCGCCGTCAAAAACGGTCGAGCGCACCAGGCCGCCGTCGGTCTGGAGGGAAAACTCTTCGTTGCCGACAAACTTCGTGTCCCAGAGGTAGCGCGAGAAAATGCGGACGCCGTTGCCGCTCTTCTCGGCGATGCTGCCGTCGGGATTGTAAATCTTTAGCGCGCACCTGGCACTGGCTGACGGAAGCGGGCCGAGGAGAATTCCGTCCGAGCCGACGCCGAAGTTGCGGTGGCAGATGGTTTTGACCTGTTCGGTCGTGAGCGGCGCGGACAAATCTTTCGGGTCAATGACGATGTAGTCGTTGCCGAGCGCGTGGTATTTGGTGAAAGCAATTTGCATCGCGGCAGGATAGCGGGCAGGGGAGTTTGTGTAAATCAAACGCGCCACCTGACGCGGTTCTGATTTTGCCGGCGGAGCGCGAGTTGTCCCAACTCGCAGCGCATGGTGGTCAAGCGTGCGTCGGGAAAAATCCAACGCCATCATGTCTGGCGGACACGCTGCGGATTGGGACAATCCGCGCTCCG
>DMQW01000257.1:0-2118 GCA_003455565.1 Limisphaerales bacterium | reverse complement strand
ATTGGGACAATCCGCGCTCCGGCTTCACCCGTTCTTTTTTCCGCCACGGGCGGCTTCTTCCAGGTGAAATTTGTGCAGGAAGCGGTGGACGGCGGGCGCAAAAACAACTCCCAGACTTGTGATAAAAGCGATGCCGCTGAAAAGCGCGTAACAGCCGGCAAAAATTTTGCCGCCCTCGGTTTGCAGTGTCGTAACCGGCCCCATGCCCGATAAGATCATCGCTGCATTCACGAACGCGTCCACCCACGACATTTGCTCGAATGAATGGTAGCCCAGCATTCCCATGCCAAGCGCGCCCGCGATGACCAGCGCGCCGATGCCCGCGTTGCGCGCGAGGCGTTGGTAATAGGCTTTGCGCGGCAGCAAGGGTTTGGAGCGATGCTCAAACACGACAGTCAATTAGCTGAACCGACGACTTTCTGCAAATGTTTCATCCCGGCTATTTCCATCCGCTCGATCAGACCGGTCACAATTTTTTTGGCGATTCCCGGTCCTTCGTAGACCATGCCGGTGTAAACTTGCACGAGCGACGCACCCGCCGCGATTTTTTCCCACGCGTCGTCTGCGTCAAAAATGCCACCGACACCGATGATAGGCAGTTTGCCGTTCGTCTGCTTGAACAGATGACGGATGATTTCCGTGCTGCGTTGCCGCAAAGGTTTTCCGCTCAAGCCGCCGGTCTCGGCGTAAATCTTTTGCAACTTGGCGTCATTCGTTTGCGGGCGCGTGATGGTCGTGTTCGTCGCCACGATGCCGGCAATGTTGCGCGGCGCGACGAGTTCCAGAATTTCGTCGAGCGCTTCAAATGATAAATCCGGCGCAACTTTGACGAGAATGGGGGTAGCGGCGTCCCGGCAGAGCGCCGCTGTTTTTTTTTGGGAAGATTGATTGGCGGCGCTCTGCCGGGACGCCACTACGTTGATTTCTTGAATCGCAGCCAGAATTTCGTCGAGCGCGGCCTTGTCCTGTAATTGCCGCAGGTTTGGCGTGTTCGGCGAACTGACGTTGACGACAAAAAAATCCGCGAGGTCGCGCAGCACGCGGAATGAATCCGCATAATCCTCGGCGGCGTTTTCGAGCGGTGTGATTTTGGATTTGCCGAGGTTGATGCCGACGGGATGATCCGGCCAGCGACCGGATTTTTTCCATTCCGCGAGTTTCTGCGCGACGGCTTCCGCGCCGGAATTATTGAAGCCCATGCGGTTGATGACGGCTTCGTCGGCGATGGCGCGGAACATCCGGGGCTTGGGATTGCCCGGCTGCGCGTGCCACGTCACGCCGCCGAGTTCGGTGAAACCGAAACCGAGCGCGGCCCAGCCGGGAACGGCGGTGGCGTGTTTGTCCATGCCGGCGGCGAGGCCGACCGGATTGGGAAATTTCAGTCCAAAAACTTCCGTCGGCAATTCCGGCGAACCGAAAATTTTTTCAACAACGTCGCACGCAAATTTGCTGCGGCTGACGCGGGCAAGCTGGCTGACGGCAAAATTGTGTGCGCATTCCGAGTCTTGGGTGAAGAGCAGGGGACGGAGAACTTTTTTATGCAGCCAGCCCATTTGATTTTAGGAATTCGCGCCGTTCTTTTTCGCAGCGGCGCGTTCGGAGATTTGTTTGTATGTCGCCAGCGCGAGCAGCGGCCAGGCATTGCGATAAATGTCGTATTTCAGATAGAAAACTTTTGGAAAACCGGTGCCGGTCGTCTCGTGTTCCGTCCACGAACCGTCGGCGTTTTGCATCAGCGTGAGATACGCGATGCCGCGTTTGAGCGCGGAATTTTCCGGGTCGTCGAACGCGCAGAGGCCCATGACGGCCCACGCGGTTTGCGAGGCGGTGCTGGGGCCCTGGCCTTTGAAAACGGGGTCGTCGTAGGTGTTGCAGCGTTCGCCCCAGCCGCCGTCGTCGTGCTGGACGCTTTCAAGCCACGCGCCGGCTTTTTTGAGCCACGGCTGGTTCATGTCGAGGTTCAGCGCGCGCATTCCGCGCAGAACCTGCCACGTTCCGTAGATGTAATTCACGCCCCAGCGGCCATACCACGAGCCGTCGGCTTCCTGCTGCGCGCGGACGTAATCCAGCGCGTCTTTGACCTGATGATGCCCGGCGCTCCAGCCTTCGTAGCCGAGC
>DMQW01000103.1:11268-11457 GCA_003455565.1 Limisphaerales bacterium | reverse complement strand
GTGTTCAGTCGTGCTATTGGTTTCACGCATGGCCAGCAGAATCATCACGCTCACCGGTTGACTATCCAGAGATGGCCAGGCCACCGGCGTCCTCAGCTTTACCAGCACAAGCGAATTGGACTGGACGGCATTCGTTTTGCAGTGCGGTATGGCAAAACCGTGACCGAAGCCGGTGGAATACACCTGCTG
>DMQW01000103.1:412-11093 GCA_003455565.1 Limisphaerales bacterium | reverse complement strand
CCCCGGTGGAATACACCTGCTCACGCTGCCAGATGGTTGCTTCCACCGCCTGTGGATTTTTGGTGCGGCCGAGAACATAAAGTTGACTGACCGCCTGTTTGATTGCTTCTTCTCTGGTGACGGCGTCCGCGTCCGCGATGATTAAATCCGCATCCAGCAAAGGAACTCGATGTTGGCTGGCAAACTCTTCCAACAAAACCGCGACTTCATTTGCCGTGGCGCAATTCAATGCCGAATTGAGCAGTTGCTGGCAATCGGACGAGTTCAACGTGGCGAATTCACTTTTCAGGTTGGCGATGACGGGACTGGCGACGCTGATCTCGTCCAAGCCAAGTCCGATCAGCAGGGGCAAAAACTGCGGCTGCCCGCCCATTTCACCGCACAGGCCAGTCCATTTTTTTTGCGCGTGTGCCGCATCCACGATTTGCTTGAGAAGTCGCAGAAATGCCGGTTGTAATGGATTGTAAAGTTCTGCCACGCACGGGTTGCTGCGATCCACGGCCATGAAATACTGGAGTAAATCATTTGAGCCGATGCTGAAAAAATCCACCTCGCGGCCAAGCGCGTCCACGGCCAGCGCCGCCGACGGTACTTCAATCATCGCTCCAACGTGCATTGCTTGATCAAATGGAATTTGGTTGCCCGCACAGTTTGACTGCTCCTCGGCGACGATTGTCTTTACCCGGCGCGCTTCGTCAACGGTCGCAATCATCGGGATCATTATTTTCAGATTTCCCTGCGCCGAAGCCCGGATCAAGGCACGAATTTGCGTGCGAAAAAGCGGCTCAAATTCGGCATAAATCCGCACCGCGCGATAACCGAGAAAGGGATTTTCCTCCGCCGGCAGCTTCAAATATTCCAGCGGCTTGTCACCGCCGACATCCAAAGTTCGGATGATTACCGGACGACCGCCAGCGGCTGCCAGCGTCCGGCAATAGGTTTCAAATTGTTCGTTCTCCTCCGGCGCAGATTCGCGGTCGAGAAAAAGCATTTCGGTGCGGAAGAGGCCGATGCCTTCCGCCCCCGCAGCAATCGCTGCAGCCGCTTCGTCGGCGCTGGCGATGTTGGCGGCAACTTCAATGCGATGACCATCCATTGTCATCGCAGGCTGGCTGGCAAATTGTTGGACGCGCAATTGCCGGCTGGCCAGACGCTGATATTCCATCGCGTAGTAACGGCGGGCAGCCTCGTTCAATTCTGTCACCAGCACACCGGCATCGGCATCCAGCACCGCGTCCTGATTATCATAATTCACACCGGCAAGATTAACGCCCGTCAACGTCGGGATGTCAAATGCGCGGGCAAGAATGACCGTGTGCGAAGTGCTGCCAGCGTGTCCCAGCACCAGGCCTTTCAGAAAATGGCGGTCCAGCGCAAGAAATTGGCTGGGTGTGAGCGACTCAGCGACGATTATAGTATCCGCCAGAAGTTGAATCTCGGTCGCTCCGATGGCATCGCCGTGAACCTGCCGGAGAAGTTGCCGGCAAACATCCTGAATATCCAACGCCCGCTCGCGCAGCAGCTCGCTGCCGCTGTCAGCCAGCATTGCTGAAAAATGTGCTTCGGCATCCACAATCGCACCGGCCACCGTTCGTTTATGCCGGTCAATCGCCGCGTGCAATCGCCCGTGGAATTCTGGATCGCGCGCAATGGAGCGGTGGGCTTCGAAGACTTGAATTTCAATTTTACTTTCGCCCGCCGCCAAACGCTGGTCATAGAAGACGGTTAATTTTTGCAACGCCTCATCCAGCGCGCGCGATTCGACATTGAGATCAACGGCGTCATCCACTCGAAGTGTCGCCGGAATTTTGAAGCTGCCGACCTGCATCAAACGACCTTTAGTAATGCCGGACACAACTGGTTTGCCGCTGTAAAATTTGACGTTGGTGTTGCGCAAGCCGGGAGGCAGATGCGGTTTGCCGTCCGGCTTCGAACAGGCCGGAAGATTATCGTCGCAATGCGGGAAGATATCCTTCACGAAAGCAACCATCGCCGCCATGGCCGCCGGCTCATCAAGCCCGCTCACCGTAAGCAAGCATGCATCATTCTGCCGGATGTCGGCGCTGATGATGGACAGGATGCTTTTGCAGTTGGCAACTTGCCCGGTGCGTCGGTTGACCAGGGTTAATTCCGAGACAAACCTGCGCGCCAAGGCCTCCAACGCCGAGGCCGGCCGGGCATGCACACCGTTCGTTAGTGGACAGACGAAGTGATGATCGAGCGGCATCGAAAGGTTGCCCTTAAAGTTTGGCGAAAATGGCCTCGGGATTTTTGATCACCGATTGAACCGGCACTTCCACTTTGCGGATTTTGTCGAACCGTTCCGGCTGCTCAATCGCGATGTCGGCGGCGAGGATGAACACGTCCGCCGAATCAATTTCAGCCTGACTCAATTCGTTTTCAATTCCCATCGCGCCCTGGGTTTCGACTTTGATGGCGTGGCCCAGTTTTTTGGCAGTCTTCTCCAGTTGCTCTGCGGCCATGTAAGTATGCGCGATGCCCGTGGGACAGGCCGTGACGGCAACGATTTTCATGTTTTTGCCTTGCTTGAGGCCGCTGGTTTTTCGGTGAATTTTTTGATCAAATTGATGATGACCGCCGTCACCAGCGCCCCCGTCAAAATGGCGATGGCATACATCAGCTTGTTGTCCACCACCGGCAATACAATCGGTCCGCCGTGTGGCGCGTGGTTGCCCACGCCGCCCAGCATCGCAATGGTCGCGGCCACCATCGAGCCGAGCATGATGGCGGGAATCACCCGGAACGGATCGGCGGCGGCAAATGGTATCGCGCCTTCGGTAATGCCCACCATGCCCATTCCGAGCGCAGCCAGGCCGGATTCCTGCTGGTCTTCAGTCCAGCGTTTGCGGTTCAACAGCGTGGCCAGTCCCAATCCGAGCGGCGGCGTGCAAATCGCGGCGGCGCACGCGCCCATGATGGAGAAATTATTCTGCTGGATCATCGCCACCCCGAAGAAAAATGCGGCTTTGTTTACCGGTCCGCCCATGTCAAAGGCGATCATCGCGCCCAAGATCATGGCCAGCACGATTTGCGAACCGCCCTGGATGCCCTCCAAAAAATGATTCATGCCGATCATCACTTTGGCCAGCGGCACATTCAACGCCAGCATCAAAAAACCGACGATCAACGCGGACACAATCGGGATGACGATGATGGGCATCACCGGTCGGAAAATTTTTGCCACCGGAATTTTTTTTATGGCGTTGACGACGTGGCCGGCCAACAACCCGATCACCAGCGCGCCCAGAAATCCCGCGCTCATCTCCTTGCCATCCACCATTTGCTTGGTCCCCGCAATAAATCCACCGATGAAGCCCGGAACCAGCCCCGGCTTGCCGGCCATGCCATAAGCGATGAACCCCGCCAGCACCGCCGGGAAGAGCGTGAAGGCCGCCGTGCCAATCGTGAGCATGCCGGTGACAAACGCCGGCGCGCTGGCGAAGTTCGGCAATTTATTCGGGCCGGCCGGCAAAAAGTGAAACCCATAAGCCAGCGCCAACGCGATTAAAATGCCGCCGCAGGCGATAAAAGGAATCACATAGGAGACGCCGGTCAACAGGTATTGCTTGTGTTTTTGCAACCACGCTTTCATGGCAGATGATTTGTTGGACGTTAAATTCTATGCCGGACACACTGGCCGGCGGGCATCCTCGTTTTTGGGGATGGCGTTGGCGGGTCACTTTAAAGAAATTTGCTTTAATTCACAACAAGTATTGGCTAAATTCCGTCCGGCAAATTGATTAAACCTTGTTGCAAAAAAACAAAACGACCCAGATCTATTATGAATGACTCCATTAATCGTCGGGATTTTCTAAAAAAAACGGGCGTGGCCGGCATCGGCCTGGGAATGGCTGGCTACCTTGGTTCATCCACAAACACCAGCGCGCAAGCCGCGACGACGGGCGGACGCAAGCTTGGTCCGAATGACAAGATCCTCGCCGCCGTCATCGGCACGAACGGCCGTGGCCTCGCGCATATTGGTTGCCTCGGCAGTATTCCGGGCGTTGAGATCGTTTACATTTGCGACGTGGATGACCGTGCCATTGCCAAGGGAATCAAGGAGGTTGCCAAAAAACAAAAAACGGAACCCAAAGGCTTGAAGGATTTTCGCAAGGCGCTGGAAGATAAATCGCTGGATGTCGTGACGATCGCGACGCCCGACCACTGGCACACGCCGATGGCGATCATGGCTCTGGCCGCAGGCAAGCACGTTTACGTGGAGAAACCGTGCAGCCAAAATCCCTACGAAGGCGAACTGCTGCTCGCTGCGGTAAAAAAATATCAGCGCGTCGTGCAGATGGGCGCTCAACGTCGTTCGTCCGTTCAAATGCGGCAAATCGTTCCGGAAATTCATGCCGGCCTCATTGGAAAAGTTTATTGCGGCCGTGGTTGGTATGTGAACAACCGGCAATCAATCGGTCATGGCAAACCGGCTCCGGTTCCGGAATGGCTGGATTACGAACTCTGGCAAGGCCCGGCCCCGCGCCGTGATTACGTTGACAATCTCATTCACTATAACTGGCATTGGCGCTGGCATTGGGGAACCGGCGAAGCGCTCAACAATGGCACCCATGAAATAGATGTTTGCCGCTGGGCTTTGGACGTGAACTGGCCCACCCGCGTCAGTTCCAATGGCGGACGTTATCAATTTCAAGACGACTGGGAAACGCCTGACACCCAGACGATCAACTGGGATTTCGCCGAGGGTAAAACCATGAGCTGGGAAGGCCGGAGCTGCAACGATTATCCCATCGAAAACAAATCGCGCGGCGTCATGATTTATGGAACCGAAGGCAGCGCGTTTCTCGACGGCAACGACTATACAATTTACGACAAGAAGAAAAAAATCATCAAATCAGCCAAAGGCAATGAAGCGGTGGATCCGACCAACATTATCAGTGCCAGCGGCGTGGGCATGGATACAGCGCATGTCACCAATTTCATTGAGACCGTTCGCGGAGGCCAGCAACTCACCTGTCCCATTGAGGAGGGTTACAAAAGCGTTACCCTCCTGCACTTGGGCAACATCGCGTGGCGCGTCGGACGCGAATTGCATTGCGATCCTGCCAATGGTCATATTTTGAAAGACAGCGATGCCATGAAATTATGGCGGCGCAAATATGAACCAGGCTGGGAACCAAAAGTTTGACCCGCAATTATTTCCATATAACCAACATGAAAAAATTATTTTTACTGGCCGCTATTGCTATATTTGCTTTTGGCGTCAAAGCGCAAACGTCAACCGACACCAGTTCCGCCGACAAACCCGGCTGGCAGCTCGCGGTTCATTCCTACACGTTCCGGCTGTTCACCATCTTTGACGCCATTGACAAAACCGCCGCGCTGGGAATCAAACACATGAGCCTTTCGGGAAGCGTCCTGCTTGACAAGGATGCCAAACCCGTCGGCTCCGTCACCCTCGCCGACAAGGACATGGAGGCGATCAAGGCCAAGATGATTTCTGCCGGCATCAGTTGGCCCTTCGTCAACATCGGAGTCGTCCAGTTGACGACCAATGAGGTGCAAAGCCGGAAAGTATTCGAGTTCGCCAAGAAATGGGGTATTGACACGCTCGTGTCCGAGCCTGAAACCAATGCTTTGGACACCGTGGAAAAACTTTGCAAGGAATACAACATCAAGGTCGCCATCCATGACCATCCCAAAGGTCATTCGATTTACTGGAATCCTGATTTCGTTTTGGCGGCGATCAAGGGCCGCACGCCCTTGATGGGCGCGTGCGCGGACGTCGGTCATTGGATGCGTTCCGGCCTTGATCCGGTGGAATGCTTGAAAAAACTGGATGGCCACATCATTTGCCTCCACTTCAAAGACCTTAACGAAATGACTCCAAACGCCCATGATGTGCCGTGGGGAACTGGCATTGGCAAGACCAAGGAGCTTATGGCGGAATTGAAGCGGCAACATTTCCACGGGGCGTTTTGTGTCGAATACGAATATCATTGGGAAAACTCCAGCCCTGAAATCGCCGAATCGGTAAAATTTTTTAATTCAACCTGCGCTGAATTGTCTGCTCCATAAAAAACTGAAAGGCCATCCCCGTTTTAGGGGAATGGCACTCGTTGAACCTTTCGACTAAATTTGAACGATACGAACCATGTGGTGACGAATTTTTATGATGCGAAAGACTTGATTTCGCATAATTCCCAGTTCGCACCAAGTTAAGTGAATACAAAATTCAAACAATAGAAGACAAACCAAAGTTCCCTTTGAAAAATTCCCTTATGAAGCTGCATTGATGTTTACGTTGTCGGTGTCGTCGTCCCCCCGCCACGCATACAACGAAAAACCCCGTCCATTTCGGGCGGGGTTGTGTTTGTTGAATCAGGATTCAACCGGCCGAACGCCGAGAATGAAGTCCGCCGCCTTTTGTGCCTGCGCTGCCGCCTGCACAATCAGCGTCTTGTCATTGCGCAACCGCTCAAGCTAGCCTTTGATAGACGCAGCAGAACTGTCAATCGTCCGCTCAACAATCCCGGCCTGCCCGCACAGAAACGCCGCGCCCATTTCGGCAATCAATTCCTCTTTGCAATAAGGGTCGGAACCGAAACCGCTGTTCTCGGCAATAGATGCGAGATTCGGCGGCGTCAACCCGTCCGGCGACGAACTCGTGTTCGCGTGAGCGATGATGGAAGTTTTCGGCGAGCGCGGCTTCCATTGTAAAATGGAAAATGCAGCCGCGCGAGCCAACTAAAACCGACCGTATTCGGGGGCGGAGCCGAAAGGCAAAACCACGACAAAACGCTGGTGAACAAAGGACGGTTGCAAATCAGACCCTATCCCCACCGTGGGGACAGGTGTGGGGATACCCTGAAATGAGCCGCAACGAGGGCTATTGTCCTTGAAAAAAAGTTCGAGCGGAGTCAAAGAGAGGCACCAACCTCGGCCGCCGCCACCGGGCTTTTAACCCATGAAACTGTAGTCGTAAGGCGCGCGCATTTTGCGGGCGAGGTGGACGTTCGCTTCGGCTGCGCCGTCGCCGGTGAAAATTTCCTTTTCCGGATTCCACGCGAGTTTGCGGCCGGTTCGCAATGCGATGATGATCAGGTGCCCGATGCAGGCGGAACGATGGCCGCCTTCAACGCTGGCAATCGGATCGTGGCGCGAACGCACGCAGTCGAAAAAGTTTCCCATGTGGTCGTTGCTCACCTCCAGCTTGACCGCGTTGTCCGGCAGCGGCGTGAGGAGCAGTTGTTTGTCGCTCGCGGTGATTTCATCGCGGTTGACCCAGATCCAGCCGTCCGTGCCGATAAATTTCACGCCGTTGCGCTGGCCGTTTTCGTCGAGCACCTGGCCGAATGGGCTGTCGGCGGTCGTGGTTTTGACGACCTGCTGCACGCCATTTGCCCAGATGAGCGTGGCTTCAAATTCGCTGGGCGTGGTATAGCCGTTGGGCAAGGGCGGCGTCACCACCTTGGCCTCAACCGCGACCGGGCCGTCCAGACCGATGCCCCAGCGCGCGATGTCGTTGTGATGCGCGCCCCAGTCCGTCACGGGACCTCCGGAATAATCAAACCACCACCGGAACGTCGTGTGGCAGCGTTCGGTGAAATATTCCGCCGCCGGTGCCTGGCCGAGCCAGAAGTCGTAATTGAATTCGGCGGGAACGGAAACTTTTTTGAACGGGCCGCCCCGGATTCCGGCGGGGACAAACACATTCACCTGTTTCAAGGTGCCGATGCGTCCGTTGCGAACCAGTTCACACGCGAGGCGAAAACGCTTGCTGCTGCGCTGTTGCGTGCCGGTCTGGAAAACAATTTTATTCTCACGGACGGCTTTGATGACGTGCCGGCCCTCGTCAATCGTGAGCGTCAGCGGCTTTTCGCCATAGACATCCTTTTTGGCCTTGGCCGCCGCCAGGTTGATGAGCGTGTGCCAATGATCCGGCGTCGCCTGCACGATGGCGTGAATGTCATCGCGCTCCAGCAATTTTCTGAAGTCGCCATATTTCGCGGGCGTCCGGCCGTTTTTCGTGAAACGCTGCGCGGCGGCGTCAACGTGCCGTTGGTCCACATCGCACACGGCCAGAATGTCGCCAAAGCGCGAAGCGTTTTCCGCGTCGCCCTGGCCCATGCCGCCACAACCAATGAGCGCGATACCGGGCCGGTCGTTCGGGCCCGGCTGGGCGGGCGCGTTGGTTACTGCGTCAGCGGCTGTGGCCAGTTGAGTTTGGACAAACCACAAGGGCAGACCAGTCGCTGCCGCCGTGGCGGTGCAACGGGCGAGGAAGATTCGGCGCGAGATATGAAAAGGTTTGTGCATATTTTTGAACGATTGAATGATTGTGATTATATCAATTGGTGAGACCGAAGCCGAACGGAAACAATGGCTTTGCAGATTTATCGCTGCTGCGCGGCCAGTTGCGCGCGGATTTGCCGGTGAATTTGAAGTCGCCAAATAAAACGTCCGGCACGCCCAAACCTTCCGTGCCGGGCAGCCACGCGGCGACGAACGCATCGCTGTCGGTCAAGGCCGAGTTCAAGACCAGCGGACGACCGGAAAATAAAATCGTGACGACGGGTGCACCGGACGTTTTGGCTTTTGCAATCAAAGCCATATCTGCCGCCGACAAGTTCAACTCGGTGCGGTCGCCTTTCATTTCCGCGTAAGGCCGTTCGCCCACGACGGCAATGATGGCGTCGGCATTTTTCAAATCGCTGGCATCGGGCGAGAACGTGATTTTTGTTTCTGGCGAAACCGTCTGGCGGATCGCCGCGAGAATGGTCGTGCCGCCGTGCGTCACGTTGCCGCGTCCGCCCTGCCAGTCAATCGTCCAGCCGCCGCACTGGATTCCCAGATCGTCCGCCGCGACGCCGACCACGGCGAGGCGCTTGATTTTTTTCGAGAGCGGTAAAACGTGGTTTTCGTTTTTGAGCAGCACGAGCGATTCGCGGACGCACTCGCGCGCGACGGCGCGATGTTCCGGCGAGCCGATGGCGGCGGTGAGTTGCGGGTCGGTCGCGGTGCTTTCAAAAAGTCCGAGCTGGAATTTGATCCGCAAAATCCGGCGCACGGCATCGTCAATGCGTGACGGCGAAACTTTTCCTTCGGCAACGAGCGCCTTCAAATCGTAAATGAATCCAATGTAATTGTTTGGTTTGCCCGCGCCGTTTGGAATCATGATCATGTCCAGCCCGGCGTTGATGGATTGCTCGATGTCGTTTTTGTAGTTGGGCGAAAGCTGGTCAATCGCGGCCCAGTCGGAGACGAGAAAACCAGCGAAGCCGAGTTCATTTTTTAAAACGTCCGTGAGCAGATATTTATTGCCGTGCATTTTTACGCCGTTCCAACTGCTGTAGGAAACCATGATGGAACCGACGCCGGCTTTGATCGCGGCGCGATACGGCGGCAAAAATAATTTCCGCAACGTCGCCTCGTCGCAAACCATGTTGCCCTGGTCAATGCCGTTCGTGGTGCCGCCGTCACCGATGAAATGTTTCGCGCAGGCGAGGACGGAGGTTGGTTCGGCAGAAAGTTTCCCCCCCTGAAAACCAATCGTGGCGGCGGCGCCGAGTTCGGAAACGAGCGCAGTGTTGTCGCTGTAACCTTCATAGGTGCGCCCCCAATGCGCGTCCTGCGGGACGGTGATGCACGGCGCGAACGCCCAGCGGATGCCGGTGCCGGCGACTTCCTCGGCGGTCACGCGCTCGGCGCGTTCAACGAGCTTCGGATCATGCGTCGCGCCCATGCCGATGTGATGCGGAAAAATGGTCGCGCCATCAATGTTGTTATGGCCGTGCACGGCGTCAATGCCGTAGATCAAAGGAATTTTCAGCCGCGTTTGCAGCGCCTGGTTTTGAAATCCCGTGACGAGACTCAACCAGTCCTGCGCCGTGTTGCCGGTGGCGGGATCAGAGGAGCCGCCGCTCAAGACGGAGCCGAGAAAATATTTTTGCACGTCGGCCTTGTCCTTCAGCGCGCTGGAATCCACCTGCACCATCTGGCCGATTTTTTCGTCGAGCGTCATCTGCGCGAGCAGCGCGTCAACTTGTTTGTCGTGTTCGGAAAACAACAGGGCGCTGTGGCTCATGGCGGTGGTGAGGGAAATAAAAATTCCCGTGGAGATGAATTTAAGTGTGGCGTTTTTCATTTTTGTTTTTCAGTTGGCAAAAGTGGTTCAAGAACTTTTGCAAAAATTTCGGCCTGGCGCATGAAGCCGAGGTCGTTCGGATGCGAACCGTCCGTGCTGCCCTCGCCATCATCGCCGAAAAGATGTTCGCCGGGAATGTAAAAAAGATTTTTCACGCCGTCTTTTTGCAGCCGTTCGTAAGCGGCCTTCAATTCTGCGCGGTCTTTCAAGTGATACCATTCCATGCGGCCAGCGATGAGAAAAGAATCCTGCATCGTGCGGTCTTCGACCAGCACAATGGGCGTCTGCGGATGCACGGCGCGGAGTTTTTTCACGAACGGCTCGACGCGCTCCTTGATTTCATCCGCGACCAGGTTGGGCAGACAGTCGAGGACGTAAATGGACGGATCGAGTTCAGTGAGCAGATCGGCCATTTCGGGTTCCATTTTGCCATTGCCGGAAAAACCGAGGTTGATCGTCGGCCAGTTGAATTTTCGGCCGAGAATCGCGCTGTGAACCATGCCGGGGCGCGAGGCGGAAAGTCCCTGCAAAATCGAAGTGCCGTAAAAAACC
>DMQW01000103.1:0-364 GCA_003455565.1 Limisphaerales bacterium | reverse complement strand
AAAAAACCATCGGCTTGCGTTCACCCGGCCCCCACGGCCCGGCTTTTTCAATGACCGCATTTGTCGGAATTCCGAGTTCAACAAATTTCGTTCCATTGTAGAGCGGCAGATACAAAATGTATTCGCGTTTGCCGGGCAGAAGATTTTCCACGAGCGTCACTTCATTCGTCTGCGCGGCGGGCTGGCCGACGGCGAGCCAGTGCCAGCCGTTTTCCGTTTTGACATACAAATCCAATCCGCTGTTGCCGATGGCGGTTTCGTTGGGCAGATAGAGCCACGAATTGATCAAAGCCCAGCGGGCGCGCAACGTCGTGGCGTCGGTGACAAAGCGCACGCACATCCCGGCGGAATTGCGGCTCAAATC
>DMQW01000237.1 GCA_003455565.1 Limisphaerales bacterium | reverse complement strand
TATAAGAGACAGGCGTTGGTGTGGCTCGTGTTCGCTTGAAAGTTGTCGCCGACAGTGATGGTTCTTTTTTCCACGTCGTAGTTGACCTCCGAGCCAGTGATGCCGACTGGATGTGACGACTGCAAAGTCATCTGCACACTTCCGTCTTTGGATCGCAATTCAAGTGGGCGTTGGGTTGCTGGTTCTTTTTCGCCGTTTTGCACCAGCTTGTAACGAAGTTTTACGCCGCGCGGGTTGTCGGTGAATCCGGTGACTTGTAAAAGGCCGCGTTTGCCCAACGGGGTTTGGAAACAGAACAATTGGGGCAAGTCGCCAGAACCTGATGCCGTAACTGTTTCTCCAAGTCTTACGTCGCTTGATCCCGCAGTGGCGTCCATCAGACCCATTTTCTTGTCCCAGTAATCAGTCCCGGCGGGCAGCGGCCAGATACGCGTGCTGGTTCCGGCCAGCATCGTCGGGTGTGCCTCGGTTTGAGGAACGACCATGACACCGGTTGGCAGTAAAGTTACCGCCCAATCCCAAGGCGTTTCCATTTCCGGCGTCACCACAATCTTTCCGGAATCCAAGTCGAGTGAATCGGAGTAGCCCTTGTCGTGAACAGGCAACGTCAGTTCAATTGCCGGGCCGAATTCGGGGTTGCTGGGGTGCGCGAACTGGATCACCGGGCCGAATTTTTTGGCGGCCTCTTCCCGCTGCTGTTGAATGAGCGTCGCTTTTCGTTCTTGGATGAAGTTATTGGCAATTCCTACCAGCACAAGGCCAATTAAAATTGCACCCACCGTCAGCACCGTCACTCCGAACCATTTCCAGTAACGGTCAGATTTCTTGTTTCCGCCAACGGCGGATAGCGGGATTGAATCAGTTGCTAACGTTTTGTTCACCACGCGCCAGACGCGACGGATGAAAAAACTAACCACCACGAATATGCCAATCCACACCGCAACCCGGGCCGTGCTGGTGCTGGTTAGTGAGTGGACGTCGGCAAACGCGGTCGTGAATCTTGCGTGCATCCATGGGAATAAAAATGCCACCCCACCTGCCAAGACGGCCGAGGCCACAAATATTAGGCACAAAGCGATAACTGTCCGTGGCTTGTAGTTCTTGACTTGTTGGATCAATCCAGCCCATCCCCCCGCGTTGGAGTCTTGATTCAATGCCATCAATGCCACCCGGCGCGTTACGGCCAAAGCTGCCATCCATAAGAGCATCCGCCACACTTCATCTGGGGAAGCAAATGTTTTCCCATGTGGAGGCTTCACGTTCAGCAACCACAGAGCCAGTGTGATTACAAGAATGGTGCCATTTACCACTAATCCGATCTGCGAGCAGAACAGCAACAAGAACGGCCAGTTGAAATGCCGCCGCCCCATGCGCTCGTCGTAGAGCATCCAACGCAGGGCCTGCTTGGTGGGATTGGTCACGACGCCCGGTTTAACTTCCGGCTTCTGACTCCTGACTTCTGACTTCTCCGGGCTGGCGGCAATGGTTTCCACGCACGTCTTCACTTCGCTGACCTGCTGGTAGCGGAGTTCAGGATTTTTTTCCAACGCGCGCAACACCACTTCATCCAGCCGCACGTCTATCTGAACTTTCCCGCTCGTGCGAGACGGCGGAACAATCGGTTTGCCGGGCAGTTCGCCGGTGAGCATCTGGTAAAACACCACGCCCAGCGCGTAAATATCCGCGCGATTATCCACTTCGCCCGGCGCGGTGATCTGCTCCGGCGACATGTATTGCGGCGTGCCCATGACTTTGCCCGCGTCGGTAAGGCTGGTTTGGAGTTCCGGCTTTAGCCGGTCCGGCCCACCTGAAGGCGGAACTCCAAACGAAGGCGCGTCCGTTCCCACAATTTTCGCCAGCCCAAAATCCGCCACCTTCACACGGCCACGGCGGTCGAGCAAAATATTTTCCGGCTTGATGTCGCGGTGGACGATGCCCTGGTCGTGGGCGAATTGCAGCGCGTCGCAAATCTGCGGCACGATGGCCAGCGCCTCGCGCGGGGAAATTCTTCCGGCGTGGAGCAATTGGCGCAGGTTCACGCCGTCCACAAATTCCATGAGGAAGAAATATATTTGCCCGGTAGGGCTGCGTTGCTGCGCAGCCCCAATGTTTGGGCCGACCAGCAGGTCAGCCCTACCAAACTCATACAGCGTCACGATGCCGGGATGATTTAATTTTGCCAGCGCCTTGGCCTCACGCGTGAAGCGTTCAGCAAACGCCACGTCATGGCCGATGCCGGGCGGGAGAATTTTCAGCGCGACGATGCGGTCCAGTTGTTTCTGTCGCGCCTTATAGACCGCGCCCATGCCGCCCTTGCCGATTAGTTCGAGAATTTCCAGTTGCGGAAACAGCGGCGCAAGTTCCGCGACGCTTGGAGGATTGAACGGCGGCTGTTTCGCGTCGGTGATAGTGTCCGCCGCCGCGCCCATTTTGAGCAGGCAGGCGGGGCAAAGTCCGGCCAACGCGCCGGGCGAGAGCGGCGTGCCGCACTGCGGACATTTATTTTCGGGGGGCATTGGCGGATTTATTTTTACCGTGTCCATGCCTCCTTCAGAAGCAAAACCCGCTGGACGTTACCGGAAATTTTTGGGAAACATCCAACAACCAACATCGAACGCCCAACATCCATTGGAACGGACGCCGACTTCATTGGATGTTCGATGTTGGGCGTTGGTTGTTGGATGTTTTCTCTGCATTTCACCGCAGCTTGAAGCCGCCCTGAAAAATCACTTCCGCCGCCACGACGACGAGAAAAACCGCGCCGACAAGCGCGTTCAGCCGGAAGAAAGCCACGTTGATCCAGTTCAAGCTGCGGCGGCGCGCAATCCAATGTTCCAGCGCGAGGCAGCCGAGGATGACGAGCCAGCCGATGAGATACGCGAGGCGGAAATGGCAGAGCAACCCGAACGCGAGCAGCACTCCGCACATCGCCATGTGCGCGAGAAACGCCGCCTTCAAAGCGTTCTGCGGCCCCCACGCGACGACCAGTGAACGCAGTCCGTGCGATTTGTCGAACTCGTAATCTTGCAGCGCGTAAATGATGTCGAAGCCGACCAGCCACAACACGACGGTCAATGCGAGAACGATTGGTTGCATACCGATACTTGCATGTCCAACCCAAGCCCAAAAATATTCAGATGACGAAAATATGTATGCCGGGGACATAAACCCGAACTCACCCTTCACCGCCAGCCACGCACCGATGGGCGCGAGCGCGAGCGCAATGCCAAGAAAAACGTGCGTGTAATCCGTGAACCGTTTCGTCAGCGAATAAAAACAGACCATCACCAGCGCGACGGGTGAAAGATAAAAACAAAGTGGATTCAGATAATAGCTGGCGGCAACCAAACCCGCCGCCGATAAAGCGCAAAGTGAAATTGCGCTCGCCAAAGAAATTTGTCCGCTGGGCAGATGACGGTTCTTCGTGCGCGGATTCAGCGCGTCAAACTTGCGGTCAACGATGCGGTTGAACGCCATCGCGCACGTCCGCGCACAGACCATCGCGGCGAGAATCAGTCCAAACGTGCGCCAGCCCGGCCAGCCGCGATTCTCGCGTGCGGCCACAAGCATCGCCGCCAGCGCGAACGGCAATGCAAAAATCGTATGCGAGAAACGCACGAACGAAAGCCATTTGTTAATTAAGGAAAACATCGAACATCGAACATTCAACATCGAACATCGAAGGTTTCAGCTTCGAGCATCCGAATTGGTTTCAACGGCTTTGCCGCGAAGTTGGTTTTGCCTGGCGGTGCGGATGCTGGCGACAAAGATGCGGATCAATTCTTCAACTTCGCCGGCCGCCCATTTGATCTGGGAATCATCACTGAGCCAGTGCTTGCGGTGGATGAGCCGCAACCAGCGGCGGGTTTCGCGCAGTTCTTTAAGGCAGACCTTCAGCTTGTGGATGAAGTCGTCGGTGGACTCGGCGGATTCGGCTTCGCCATGATTTGAAAAGGGCGATGTGCCGCTGCGTAAAAGCTGCCCGGCAATGTGGTTTCCCGCACGGGTGCCTGGAAGTTTTTCAGAAACATCAATTACCACCGAAGCAAATTCCAAAAGCCGGTCTTCGAGATCAAATACCCGTCCGCACGTTTCATTCGATGTTCGATGTTCGATGTTCGATGTTCGATGTTTCTCCATGTTACTCCTTTTCCTCGGCCCAGCGCGGTGCGAGCTTGTTCGGCACGCCGATGTGATCCAGCACGCGGGCGACGACGGTGTCCACAATTTGTTGCACCGAGTCCGCGCCGGAATAAAAACTTGGATTCGCCGGTAAAATAATCGCGCCGGCGAGCAGCAGCAGTTCCATGTTTTTGACATGGATCAAACTCAACGGCGTTTCGCGTGGAACTAAAATTAATTTTTTCTTTTCCTTCAACGTCACGTCCGCCGCGCGCAGCAGAACATCCTCGCTGTAACCGTGTGCGATGCGGCCCATCGTGCCCATCGTGCAAGGAATGACGACCATCACGTCCGGCGGATTCGAGCCGCTGGCGAAAGGCGCGTTCATGCTTTTGAGATTGTGAATTGGCACGCCGGCGGGCAGGCGGAGGCCGTCCGGCAGTTCCACCGCGATGACCTGCGGCGCGTAATTGCTCAACACGACGTGGATTTCGTGTTCGCGCGGATTCAAATTATCCAACAACCGCTGCGCGTAAAGCGCGCCGGTGGCTCCGGTGATGGCAACTAATATTTTCAAGGCAAATGCGATTGCTCGCGGAAAAATTATGACTGAATCCGCCGCAGCAAACAAGTCGCCCGGCAAATCTGCGGGGTCGTAATCCTAATCTTAATCGGTTCCCGGTGATTAAGATTACGAGGAAGATTAAGATTAAGAAAAAACTAAAACAGCTTGAGTCCGCATTTCCGTTCCGCACAATTGGCGCGTGTTCAAAACTGCGGGAATCATTTTTGGCGCGCTGATTTTTCTGGCGGGCTGCGCCACCTCGCCGGACGAATCGTTGCCGCCCGACTGGTCGGCCACCGGCGTGGTTTCAAAACCAAACCTTCCACCAATACTCGCTGCCGTCGCGCCCACCGTCAAAACGAATTTGCCGCCGGTCATCCATTCAAATCTGCCGCCGCTCATCTCCTCCAATCCGCCGCCGGCGACCATCGTAAAACCCAAGCCATCCGCGCCAATCCTGACTTGGACGTCGCTCAACCGTTGGGTGACGGAAAATCAAATTGGTTCACTGCACCGGCTCACAGGCGGGCCGGTGACGAGTTATTCCATTAGCTCGAAAAATGGCGTGCTGGTGCTGGGAATCGGCAGCCGCGAGGCGACGTGGCGCGGTCTGGAAATTCATCTCGGCTTCGCACCGGAAATCATTGACGACCAGGTTTTCGTCCACGGCCTCGATCTGCAAAAAAATCTGGAGCCGCTGATTTTGGGCGAACCGCTCACGTTCGGCACGAACCGCGTCATCGTCATTGACCCCGGCCACGGCGGTATGAACGGCGGCACCATCAGCGTTTTGGACAAACGACCAGAAAAAGAATTCACACTGGACTGGGCGCGGCGGATCAAGCGGTTGCTGGAAACGGACGGCTGGCAGGTTTTTCTTACCCGCACCAATGACATTGATGTGGCGTTATCGAACCGCGTCACCTTCGCCGAGGCGCATTGCGCGGATTTGTTCATCAGCCTCCACTTCAATTCCCACGCGCCCGATCAAAAACCGGTCGGCCTCGAAACCTTTTGCCTGACGCCGATGGGGCTGCCCTCGACCCTGACGCGCGGCTACCCGGACATGCTGTTCCAAAATTTTCCGAACAACAATTTTGACGCGCAAAATTTGCAACTGGCGGCGCAGTTGCAACGCGCGTTGCTGCACGCGACCGGTTTGGAAGATCGCGGCGTGAGCCATGCGCGCTTCATCGGCGTGCTGCGCGGACAACATCGGCCAGCCGCGCTCATCGAAGCGGGCTTTTTGTCAAACCCGCGCGAGGCCAAACGGATTGAAGACCCGGAATTCCGGCAGAAACTGGCGGCAGCCGTTGTGGAGGCGTTGAAATGAAAAACGTGAAACATATTTTAGTCACGGGCGGCGCTGGTTTCATTGGCGCGCATCTCGTCGAGCGATTACTGAACGATGGCAAAAGCGTTGTCGTCATTGACGATTTCTCCACCGGCAGTCCGGAAAATTTAAGCGCGGTAAAATCCAATTCGCGCCTGCGCATCGTCCAATCAAAAATTTCCGCGTGCGCGGAATTGCCAGAACTCGCCGCAAACGCGGAATTTATTTTTCACCTCGCCGCGACCGTCGGCGTGGAACTGGTCGTCAAATCCGCGCTGCATGTTTTGGAGGCCAGCTTCAATGAGACGCAGATTTTGCTGCGCGCGGCGGCAAAAAATTCCACGCCGCTGCTGCTGACCTCCACCTCGGAAGTTTATGGCAAGAGCGCGAAGCCGGAGTTCAGCGAGGACGACGATCTGCTCATCGGGCCGCCCGGGCAATCGCGCTGGAGCTACGCCTGCTCGAAGCTCACGGACGAATTTCTCGCGCTCGCCTACGCGCGCGAAAAAAATCTGCCGGTCATCATCGCGCGGCTGTTCAACACCGTCGGCCCGCGCCAGACCGGACGCTACGGCATGGTGCTGCCGCGCTTCATCGCGGCGGCAAGAAGTGGCGAACCGCTGAAGGTTTTCGGCGACGGCGCGCAATCGCGCTGCTTCTGTCTCGTCCACGATGTCGTTGAAGCGCTTGTGCGTTTGCAGAATTATCCGGCGGCGCGCGGGGAGATTTTCAACATCGGCGGCACGGAGGAAATTTCCATTTTGGAACTCGCGCAACTCGTCGTGGCCACGCTCGGCTCGAAATCAAAAATTGAACTGATTCCTTACGACCAGGCTTATCCGCCTTCGCCCAAAGGCTTCGGCGCGACCGGCGTGCCGGGCTTTGACGACATGCGCCGCCGCAAGCCGCGCATGGAAAAACTGGAACGCTTTGTGAAATTTCATCCGCGCACCACGCTGCGCGAAATCATCCGGCTGACGGCGGGATAATCAGACAGTGGCCAACCAATCCCAAAAGGATTGAATCATTCAGCCCAGGGTTGCGAGAAACGAGTTACCCTGAGTAATCGTCCAACAAAATAAATCTCCCGCTCCTCGCCGAACAAGAGGGCCGGGGCGAGGAATCGAAAGCATATTTAAAAGAAGATTGCAATCTAATGCTACTCCGTCTTTCATTTGCGAGAACCTTCAAATGGAAGAATCAATCAGGATCGAGTGCATCGACGGCAGCTCTCCGTATCTAAAAGCGGTAATGGATTTGGGGAAGCAGCACGCAGAAACTTTCGGCTTCTTTCCGAAGGGTGCGTTCCAAGAGCATGCTTCACGCAGGCATATATTCGTGGCGCTGACTTCTTCCAATGAGTGTGTCGGCTATCTGCTTTACCGAATATCGGGCAACAAGGCAGTAATTGTGCATTTGTGCGCTAACTCTGCTATTCGCAAACAGGGCATCGCTCGAAAGTTGGTGGATACACTGAAGGCGGAGACAAAACGTTTGCTCGGCATTGGCCTACATTGCCGACGCGACTATGAAGTCAATGGTATGTGGCCGCGTCTAGGATTCGCTGCTGTCCATTCCAAGCGGGCGCGGAAGTAAGCCGTCTCACTTGACTTATTGGTGGTTCAGTCATGGTCATGCGGATCTTTTTTCTTCGATTGAGCAGATTGACGAAAACAAGCAGCGAATTGTCATTGATGCAAATGTGTTTTTCGAGCTGCACGACCCCAATGACGTTGAAAGCGAGGAATCAAAATCGCTACTCGCGCCGTGGCTTCAAGACATTTTGGAACTGTGCCTCACAAAAGAAATTTACAACGAGATCGACCGGGCCAAGGACATGGCCAAAATACAGAGATATCGCAAACTGGCACAAGCGCATCACGAAATTGCAGCCGATGATGCTCGCGTCCCCGCCGTTTCTGAGGTCACGAACTCAGAAACGGCGGGACTCACTGCAAGCGACTTGTCGCGCGGGAGCAATTGTTTTGCTGGTTGGCTTTTGGTTTGATGGCGGATTGTTCAAACTCCCCGTTGCGATCGTGTTCTGGACGCTCATGGAGTTGGCGCGCAATTCATCAATCGGGGTAGGGCAGAGCTGCGGCTCTGCCCCAATCTCCCCGTCAGCAAGCGCAGCGATGCTGGCGGAAACCCGAGCCAAAACTTCGTCTGGATCATTTTGGCGGAAATTTGGGCGGCGCGGCAGGGCACGGTCTCACCACATGGGTAACACTTTGTTCTCAGCAGATAGGTGACACTTTCATGGCCACATATGCCATGGAAGAACACAAGCGGGCAGGAGCAGAGGTATCAACTGGTCCTCGAGATGCAGACTGGAGAGCGATCGGTAAGCGAGCTGTGCCGGGAGTTAAAGATTTCGCGCAAGACGGCTTACAAGTGGTGGTGGCGTTTCCAAAAGGGTCGGTTGCACGGGTTGCGGGATCGTGCGCGCAGACCCCGCCATGTTCCCAGGCGGACCAGCCCCTTCTGGCTGGAGCGGTTGCGACGCCAGCGGCGCAAGCATCCGACTTGGGGGGCGCGCAAACTCGCGCATCGCCTACGGCGGGATTTTGGGGACCAAGGGTTGCCTTCGGTGGCGGCCATCAGTCGCTGGCTTAAGCGTTGGGGGCTGGTTTGCGGACGGCGGCGCCGCCCGCCCGGGCCGGTGGTAGTGCGTCGGGCCATCCGCCCAGCCCAGCACAGCAACGATGTTTGGACGGTCGATTTCAAGGGCTGGTATAAAACTGGCGACGGCACGCGGGTGGAACCCTTAACCGTGAGGGATTTGCACAGCCGTTATGGTCTGCGGGTGGTTTTGCTGCGCAGTCAGGCCCTGCTGAAGACCAAAGGTGCCTTTATAAAAATCTTCCGGAAACACGGGCTGCCCAAGCGGATTCGCAGTGACAACGGCTCCCCGTTTGGCGGCGGCGGTCCCACGGGACTGACGCGCTTGAGTGCCTGGTGGATCAAACTGGGAATCGAAGTGGAGTTCATCACGCCGGGTCGGCCGGATGAAAACGGGGCCCATGAACAGTTTCATCGGATTTACAAAGCCGAAGTGGCCAGAGCTCCGGCACACACTCTGGCCGGCCAGCAGCGCCGCAGTTCCAAGTGGCTGATGCAATACAACGAGGATCGTCCGCACGAAGCGTTGGCCATGGCAGTGCCTGCCAAAAGCTATCGGCGCAGTCGCCGGCGTTTGCCCAACCAAACCGTGCCTTGGAAGTATGGCAAAGGATGGTGGCGGCGGTGGGTCAGAGGTAATGGGGAAATTAACTGGCAAGGAAAAAGGCGTTATGTCGGCGAAGCGTTTGTGGGCGACTATGTTGGTTTGGAAGCGGTGCGTGCAAAAGTCTGGCGGGTGTATTTTGGCCCGCTGCTGGTAGGTGAACTTCATGAACAGGACATGGGCAATATCCGCACGGCCAAATATCGTCACCAAAAATGAAGCCGGTTGGGTGTTGTTGTTCCGGCTCGCTACGCTCGCCTCCACAACAACACCCAACCAAACTGTTACCCATGTGGTGAGAACGACTGTTACCCATGTGGTGAGAACGCCCACAGCGCCGCCCTACCTTGGAGACCGATCACGCGTAGCGAAATCGCATTGCATTGGCTGGCCGGAATTTTAGCGGTATTGGCCGCTGCACAAACCACGGTGTATTTGGGAACTCCATTTCTTCCGGTTGGTGATGGAACTCTGGCCATTGCTCGACACTGCCTTATCCAGCGGAATGAATCCGGTGACTTTGAGTTTCTATCAGCAAACGCCGTCTGGCGCGGCAAACAACTGAAAGTCCTGCTCGAACACGTTCGGCTGGCAAATTACAACCGCCAACTCATCAATTGGAAACTGGACGATAAAATGTATCAGGATTTCGTGCTGTCACCAGTGATTGCCGGTGATACCAACGAGCAACTGGACTGGCGGCGCCCGTTGAGGGAGGAATTTTATCTCCGCACCCGCCATGAATCTTCGCCGGAAGACGCCGCCAAGATCGTCATGAAGCATCTTCGCGAACGCGTGACCATCGCCACATTGCCGAATCCACCCCAAGACGTGCCAGGCATCTGGCTAAAGCAGATAACCGACGCGACCGGGTTTGAAATCATCTACGTCGCCGCACTGCGTTCCGTTGGCGTCCCCGCGCGTTTGGATTCAAACAATCACGCTGAATTTTGGGATGGCAACAAGTGGCAAACGGCTCCGGCTCCTTCAGTTACGAAATAAAACTGGCCGGAGAAAAACTTATTCCTTTGCCAGCTTGGGAATTTTCACGCGCGGCTGCACATTGGGAACGGCCGGGCCGACCGGTTGCTTGAAGTGCATCGGTGAGCGCAGCAGCAGGGTGCCAAGGAGCAGGTCGGCAAGGGGCATGACGACGTTGAAATTTTTGCCCATGTAACGGTGGTGCAGCAGGTGATGACCGTTGAGCCGGAAGAAAATTCCCGAGCGTTCCACATGGCGTTTCTTGGGGAGATGCATGCACCAGTGGATGTATTCATACACGCCGTAATAGCCCGCACAGGCGAGCAGCGCTCCGAAATACAACCCCCAATGGCCCAACAACCAGGCGGCCACGATGAATGGCGTCGTCCCCACCAGCACCATTACGGGGCCGTTCCACCACGCCATCGGGATGGTCCTGGCGTCCTTGGGATTGATCAAATGGTATGATTCATCCGCGCGAAAAACGCGGTGATGAACGAGGGCATGCGCCTCGAACGGGTAACGGAATTTTCCGAGCGGACGGTGCATCACGAAGCGGTGCAGGATCCATTCAAAAAATGAACAGTAGATCACGGAGCAGACAAAGCCAATCGCCGGCCAATATAGAAATTTAAAAAGTTGTGACATGGAAGCAGCAGTTTAACCTAAAATTCCCAACTGGCAACCGCCGGTTTTAGTCCATTCGCGTCAGGCCGGTGAAATGTCCGGTTTCAGACTTGGAGGTGGCGGCATTCCACCGCTCGTTTTACAAATTCACGGCTTGGCCGGTGCGGGCGGCTTCATATATGGCCATCATGATTTTCACATCGCGCAACCCTTCCTCGCCCGGCACGCGCGTGGGCCGGTTCTCCAGAATGCATTGGGCGAAATCATCCATCTCGGCGGCGAACTGGTTCATGTCCGGCAGTTCAATCGTCTTGCCATCGCTGCGTGTGCCTTGAATGCCGTGATAGTTGTAGGCCGGTTCCAATCCAAACGAGCCGCGTTCGGCTTGTGCGGTAAAAAAGTTGTTGCCATCGAAGCCGTAGGTGGTGTTGCCGCTGGCGAGGATGCCGCCGGGAAATTTCATCTGCCACGCCAGGGTTTCCTCGATGTCACGGAACTTCACCTTGTCCGTCGTTGTGGCGATGGCGGAAACCGAGACCGGCTCTTGGCCGGACAAATAACGCATCGCCTGCAGCGCGTAAATGCCCACGTCCATCATCGGCCCGCCGCCGGACAATGCTTTATTGAGACGCCATTGCTTTGGGTCGCCAATGGCAAAACCAAATCCGGCCTTGATGGATTTCAAGCCGCCAAAAACTTTTTCCCGCGCGAGCCGGACACATTCAAGGTTGTTCGGCTCGAAATGCAGACGGTAGCCGATGGCGAGCTGGCGCTTTGCTTCACGGCACGCGTCAATCATCTGCTGGCATTTCTCCACGGACACTTCCATCGGCTTCTCGCACAAAACATGCTTGCCAGCCTTCGCCGCCTTGATGGCCGATTCGGCGTGCAGCGCGTTGGGCGTGACGACATAGACCACGTCAATGTCAGGATTGTCCGCCATCTGCGCCATCGTGTCGTAATTGTAAATGGAGCGGTCGGGAATATTGTATTGCGCCTTCCAACGTGCCGCCTTCGCCGGCGTGCCGGTGACAATGCCCGCGAGCCGGCAGAACTGCGACTGTTGCAGCGCCGGGGCAATCTGATGCGTGCTCAAATTACCGAGACCGCACAAGGCGAAACCGATTTTGCGTTTTGGTTCAGCCGCCAATGCGCCGAGCAGCGGCAGACCGGCGACGGCCAGCGTGGAAGTTTTCAAAAAATCACGGCGGGAAACAAATGGAGATTTCATGGCCGCAGCCTACGCCCGATGCGGCGGACATGACAAATCAAAACTGCCCGCAACTTTTCTCATTTCCGTTGTTGACAACTCCGGGCGAAGGTCTTTAATCAGCTTGTCCCACCCGGAAATTTATGGCTTTA
>DMQW01000439.1 GCA_003455565.1 Limisphaerales bacterium | reverse complement strand
AAAATCCGCGCGGCCGTTCCGAAAGTGCGGATTCACAGCGGCTCCAAAAACGCGCCGGTGGACCAGCGCAACAAGCCGAACGAAATCATCCATCTCGGCGGCCTGCGCATCACCTACCGCGAGACGCCCGGCCACGCGGAAGACGGCGTGACCTACCTCGTCGGCAACTGGCAGGAAGACGCGCCGCACATAGCCATCGTGGGCGACGCGATTTTCGCCGGGTCAATCGGGCGCGGCAATCAATCTTGGGATTTGGCGAAACAAAAAGTGCGGGAACAGATTTTATCGCTGCCGGCGGAAACCCTGCTCTGCCCCGGCCACGGCCCGCTGACAACGGTGGCGGAGGAGAAGGAACATAATCCGTTCTTTTGATTTGCAGGTTCGTGGTCTAATTGGAACGCTAGAAAAATGTTGAAGACATTTTTATTCGCAGTCCTTTTCATAATTATCGGGCTTGTAAGCTTTGCCTTGCTTGCTCCATTGGTGTTTTCTGGTGATTTCAGAAAAATAGGGACGATGGCTGCGCCTGTAATTGTTATTGTGTGCGGTGCGACAGGTTTTTGGTTTGGGTTGAGTCGTAAAAAGAAATTATGAACAGAGCTATGCAAAATATATTCACTAAAATATCGGTGGCCGTTGCTTTGATCGCGACAAGTTTTTCTGTTGTTGCTGGCACGTTGGAAAACGCACCTTTCAAAATATCACTTCCCAACGATGATTGGAAACTTGCCGACTATACTGCTCAAGATATGGGACACAACATATCTCTGGTGGCGTCCATAACTAAAACCAACTCTCCATTAAAATCCGTAATCATAAAAGCGATTATTGATCGACCACTTTCTTCTGCGCTTGATGAGCTTTCCGCTGGAATGCGAGATTCGTTCTCCAATCCGACCCTGAAAAAAATTTCGGATGAAGAGACTACATTTCTTGGTTACAAGGCGAGACGTTTTATTTATGAAGTAACCCAGAATAATCAGACGACATATAATGAAGCGGTTGTTTTTGTTGCTGGAAATACAGGGTGGACCATTGTCAACGTTGGGCTTGCCGACCAAAAAAGTGAAATTAAGAAAATTTTCACTTTTTATGAGAAGCGCGACCATTAACTTCAAACGTAGTTATGGATTACCGCAAGTTCATCACGGTCGAACCCGGCAAGCGCGGCGGCAAGCCGTGCGTGCGCGGTCTGCGCATCACGGTGAGCGATGTGCTTGGCTGGATTGCCGCCGGGATGAGCTGGACGGAAATTCTGGACGATTATCCCGATCTGACCGAACAGGACATTCGCGCGTGTCTGGCCTACGCCGCTGACCAAGCCACGCCCCGTCACTCGAACTGAAATCCCTGCTGGCGGAGCCGTTGCAGTTTGTAGAGCAGCGCGCGGCGGCTGATGCCCAGCGCCTTCGCGGTTTCCGTCCGGTTGGATTTATGCTGGCGCAGCGCCTGCAAGATCGCGTCGCGTTCCATTTCATCCAATTGTTGTGTGTCGGCCAGCGGCACCGGCGCGGAAAGTTTGGCGGCCTCGCGCAATTTTGCGGGCAGATGTTCCGGCAAAATCAGTTCGCTCTGCGAGAGCAGCACTGCGCGTTCGATGGCGTTGCGCAGCTCGCGCACGTTGCCCGGCCACGCGTAATTTTGCAGGCACATCACCGTCGCCTCGGCGAGCCGCGTGCGGTTCCGCGCCAGCTCGGCGACGAACAAATTTGTCAGCGGCAAAATGTCCTCGCGCCGTTCGCGCAACGGCGGCAGGTTCAGTTCCACCACGTTCAGCCGGTAATACAAATCCTCGCGGAACCGTCCGTGCTTCACCTCGTCTTCGAGATTGCGATTGCTCGCGGCGAGAATGCGCGCGTTGGTGCGGATTTCGCGGTTGGAACCGATGCGTTGAAAACGGCCGTCCTGCGTCACGCGTAAAATTTTCGCCTGCAACGCCGGGGACATCTCGGCGATTTCATCGAGAAAAATCGTGCCACCATCCGCTTCCTCGAATCGTCCGATGCGCTGCGCGGTCGCGCCGGTGAAGGAACCTTTTTCGTGGCCGAACAATTCGCTTTCCAGCAGCGTTTCGGGAATCGCGGCGCAATTCACCTTGATCAGCGGGCCGTTCGCCCGCGCGCTCCACGCGTGAATGACATCAGCAACAACTTCTTTGCCCGTGCCGCTTTCGCCGGTGATGAACACGCGCGTTTCCGACGGCGCGATGAGTGAAACCTGTTGGAACAAGGCCGCCGTCAGCGGGCTTTGCGCGATGATGTTCGCCGGCAATTTTTTTTCGGCGGCGAAACGCAGCGGAGTTGTTTCCGCAATGCCCGTGGCCTGCCGGACGGTGGCGAGCAGTTCGTCGAGGTCAATCGGCTTGGCGAGATAATTCAGCGCGCCGTCGCGCATGGCCACGACGGCTTCGCGGATATCGGCGTAGGCGGTGACGAGCAAAACCGGGAGCGCGGCGAATTGCTGGCGCACGCGGCGCAAAGTTTCAAGGCCGGACAAGCCCGGCATCCGCACGTCGGAAATCATCATATCGAATTTTCCGGCGGACAGCAGTTCGAGCGCGCGTTCGCCGGAATCGGCCAGCACAATTTCAAATCCCTGGCCGCGCAGAAATGAATCCAGCAGGCTGCGCTGGCCGGGGTCGTCGTCCACGATGAGGACGCGCGGCGGAGTCGGCGGTGGTTGGCGCGGTTCGGCTGGCACGCGGCCAAGCTATGCCATTGCGCCGGTTGCCAAAAGAAAATTTCGATTCGGCATGGTGGGGCGCGGCTCCTGACGAGCCGTGGTGGCCGTCTGTAAAGATCGGCTCGCGGGGACGCTCGCC
>DMQW01000017.1:4182-4653 GCA_003455565.1 Limisphaerales bacterium | reverse complement strand
CCCGAAATTTTCCGGCCTGAACCTTTCTTGGGAAGTCCGCGAAGGTCTCGCCAAGCATCACACCGCTTACGACCATCCCGGCAGGCGCAAAGGTTTTGCCGCAAAAAATTCCTCGCTCGAAGCGCAGATCGCCAACCTCGCCGACGAAATCACTTATTACAGCCACGACCTCGACGACGGTTTGGATTCCGAGTTGTTGTCCGAAAAAGAACTTGCCGCCAACGTCCGCATCTGGGCACACGCCGCAAAGCTGGTAAAAAAAGAATACGGAAATCTGTCCGACGAATCCCGCCGCTATTTCATCATCCGCACCATTATTGACATGCAGATTCACGATGTCGTGGAGAACAGCGAACGGCTCATTCAAAAAGCCGGCGTGAAATCCGCCGATGATGTTCGCCTTTTTCCCAAAGCACTCGTGGAACACACTCCCGAACGGCGCAAATTGAATCTGGAACTGCGCCATTACCT
>DMQW01000017.1:0-3957 GCA_003455565.1 Limisphaerales bacterium | reverse complement strand
GGCGAAAGCTCGCAGAAGCGCATCAAAAAGACCGGCCTGCACCGCGCCGTGTGCGATTACCTCGCCGGCATGACCGACCGTTATGTCATGCTTGAGAGTGAACGCATCTTCGGCAAGAAAATCAAACTGTAAGGTAGGGCGGCGTTGCTGCGCCTCCCATTTCCAGTGGCCGCATAGCAGCGCGGCCCCGCCAAATTCTAAAACAGCGTGACCGCTTCGTCGCCAGAAAGCCCGGCGAGCAATTGCAAAACCGTTTTCCCCTGCCCCGGCAACATCAATTCCGGCGCGATTTCATTCAACGGCTGCAAAACAAATTTTCGTTCGTGCGCCCGCGGATGCGGCAAAATCAATTCCGGTGAATTGCGCGTTTCCGAACCAAACGCGATCAAATCCAAATCCAGCGGACGCGCTTCGTTCAAAACCGTTTTCGGCTGGCGGCCAAATTCCTTTTCCAGTTCGCGCAGTTTTTCCAGCAGCGATTCCGGCGTCTCACCGATGCGCGGAACCAGGCCGGCCACCGCGTTCACAAATTTCGGCGAGCCGGGCGGACAATCCACCGGCGACGTTTGCCAAAGGGAAGATTTGAGAATCGGCGCAGCGGAAAATTTTTGCAGCCGCGCCAGTGCGTCCAAAATGATTTTCCGCGAGTCGCCAAGATTTGAACCAAGCGCGATAAACGTAACCGTAGCAGCCGACGTGAGGAGGCTCATTCCTTTTTGCATGAATTTAATTAGAGCCTCCTCACGTCGGCTGCTACAAATTATTTCAAACCCAGCACGTCCTGCATGTCGTAGAGGCCGGGCTTTTGTTGCACGAGCCATTGCGCCGCGCGCAACGCGCCGTTCGCAAACGTGTCGCGGCTCGAAGCCTTGTGCGTGAGTTCGACGCGCTCACCGTTGCTGGCAAAAATCACCGTATGATCGCCCACCACATCGCCACCGCGGATCGCGTGGATGCCGATTTCGCCGCTCGTGCGTTCGCCGGTGATGCCTTGGCGACCGTGGCGCAATGCTTTGTCGAGTTGCAGCTTGCGGACATCGCCAAGGATTTCCAGCAACGTCGTGGCCGTGCCGCTCGGCGCGTCTTTTTTCAAGCGATGGTGCATCTCGACGACTTCGAGGTCGAACGCCGGGCCGAGGATTTCCGCCGCCTTGCGCGTGAGCCAGAACAACGTGTTGACGCCCGTGGAAAAATTCGTGGCGATGACCATCGGGATTTGCGTTTTGAACGCAACCATCTTCGCCTTTTCCTCGGCGCTGTGGCCGGTGGTGCCGATGACAATCGCCTTTTTATTTTTCGCGCAAAGTTCCGCGACGCCGAGCGTGACAGAGTGAAAACTGAAATCAATGACGACATCCGCGCGGGCAATCACCGCGCCGAGATCGTCGCCCTGATCAATCGCGCCCACGACTTCCAGTTCGGGAAAGTTTTTCGCGCACGCGAGCAACGCCTGTCCCATGCGGCCTTTTGCGCCAGTGATGATAACCTTTGTCATATCAGTCCAGCACGCCGCAGCGCTTGAGCGTCGTGCGCAGAACCTCCCAATTTTTCGGGTTCATCTGCACGAGCGGCAGGCGGTATTCTTCCTCGATCAATTTCATCATCGCCAGCGCGGCTTTCACCGGCGTCGGGTTGGTCTCGATGAACAGATCCTTGAACAGCGGATAAAATTTTTCGTGCAGCCGGAGCGCCGCCGCGCTTTTGCCGGACGCAAACAGTTTCACCATCTGCGACACTTCGCGCGGAATAACGTTGGACGCCACACTGATGACGCCTTGCGCGCCGACGGCCATGAACGGCAGCGTCAGCGAATCGTCGCCGGACAAAATCGTGAATTTCGGATCGAGCGCGGCGCGCAACTGCGACACACGGTCGCAGCTTCCGCCCGCCTCCTTGATACCGACGATGTTTTTATTTTCGCGCGCGAGCCGTTTCACCGTTTCGATGCCGATCTCGACACCGCAACGGCCGGGAATGTTGTAAAGCACCAGCGGCAGTTTCGTGGCGTGCGCGATGGCGCGGAAATGTTGATGCAAACCTTCCTGCGTCGGCTTGTTGTAATATGGCGCGACCTGCAGCGAACCGTCCGCGCCAACCTTCTCGGCGGCCTGCGTGAGCGCAATCGCCTCGCTCGTCGCGTTCGCGCCGGTGCCGGCGAGCACCTTGATTTTTTTGCCGGCGAACTTTACCGCCAGTTCGATGATGCGGATGTGCTCCGCGCAGTCCACCGTGGGTGATTCGCCCGTGGTGCCGACCGGCACGATGCCGTCCACGCCGCCCTTGATTTGCAATTTGATCAGACCTTCGAGCGCAGGTTCGTCTAGTTGTCCGTTTCTGAACGGCGTAACCATCGCGGTATAAGTGCCAGTGAACATAATTTTAATTTAGGCCAGCATATTCCCAAAAAACGTCCGCTTTGGCGAGCGGGATTTTACAAGCGCCGAAGTTGTGAACGGCCGGTCAAATTTCCATCCGCCATCAACGTCGGCGGAAATCCGCGCGTGGCCGCACCGGCGACGGCATCGGCGACTTGGAAATTTTCGGCGGAACCACCGGGGCGGCGGACAACGGCGAAGGTGCCGGTTCGGTTTCAACCGGTTCGATTTTTTTGGCCGCCCAATCCCCGGCCTTGGCCGCGATTTCACCGATTTTCATGTCGGGAAATTTCATTTCGCCAAAATGAAAATCTTTCATCGGCCCGGCCCCCAGCTCTGCCATCAAGGTGCCGGACGCCTTCGCTAAAATATCTTTCACCGAGGCCGACGACGCCTGCCATGCGTCGTAACCGTTCACCACCCATTCGAGCTTGCCGGTCTCGATGTCCACGAGCAGACCGTGAACGGGAATTTTTGGGCCGATGAGCGGACTGTGCCGCACAAAATCGCAGGCCTTGATGACGCCCTGCCGTTCGCCGCCGAACATCCCGAAAAATTCGTTCACATTTTCCGGCAGCAAATGCCGCTCCACGCCAAGCGCCTTGAGCTTGTCCAGCAGCACCATCGTCGTCGTCTGACATACATGACAATCCGTGTGGCCGATGATGGCGATCTCGCGTCCGCCCTTCACTGCGCACGCCAGCGCCAGCGACCGCATGGTGCTGCTCAAAGAACTGGTGATGATGTTGCCCGCGTTGCGCAACCAGATGAACTGCTCCGCCGGAATGCCGAGGACGTTCGGGAACAGCGCATTCAAACGCGGATCAATGCACGTCAGCGCGATGATAGGCAATTCGTCCGCGAAATCCGCCGGATGCAAACCCGCGCTCACGTCACCGTCCACCGCCCGGTGGTTCGCGTCAATAATGGCTTCGAAGAGGTGCATAATTACGGAAGCCAAGCGTCCAAATCTTTTGCCCAGCGCACGTTTAATTTGTTTGTTTCGTAATCAATTGCCGGATGAGATGCTCTCCCCTCAATTTTGAACGCCGTTTCTCCGTGAGGAAGAATTGTCACACCATGGTAATCACTCGCATTGACTGTAATGGCGTCGATCAATTTGCCTGACTTATCAAAGAACTGCGCTTCTACACCAACATCCTTCCAACCGACATTGCTAAGGTTTGTAAGCGTCCCAACAACAGTGATCCACAGGTTGCTTCCAGAGGTTCGCTGGCTAAATTGAGAATTGACGACCCCAATTTCACTGCGATAAGTCGCGAATTGCTCCTTTGGTCCGAATGCTTTTTCATAAAATGTTCCTGCGCCAATTACAAATGCAAACATGACCAACGAATAGAGCGCCAATCCAATTTGCGGATTTTGAAGCGACCATTTTGTTTGCCAGTGACGACAATGCGGACAAACCTTCGCCGTCGCTTTGATTGTTTCAGCGCAAAGCGGACAAACCTTGGTTGACTCATTTTCTGCCATAAAGTTTCACACCGACTTTTTCCACGGCTGCATCGGCGGCGGCTCAAACGTGGGCGCGGGCGGCGGTTCTTCCGGCATCAGATACCAG
>DMQW01000010.1 GCA_003455565.1 Limisphaerales bacterium | reverse complement strand
GGCGATTGCTTTTGCGCCAACTGTAACGTGATTTCCTTTCCGCCGTTGGAATACTTTTCTGCGTTCGACAAAAGATTGACGATGATTTGTGAGAGCGCATCGGCATCGCCGCGCACGGAAATTTTTGCTTCCGGCAATTCACAATCGAATTTGAAACCATTTGCTTCGAGATGCGGACGGAAAGTTTCGGCGGTTGAACGGACAACTTCCGTCAAATCGCACGGCTGAATGTTGTATTTCTTTTCGCCGCTTTCCATGCGCGAGAAATCGAGAACATTGTTAATGAGGCGGGTGAGGCGCGCGGCTTCGGCGGTGATGATGTTCAGGTAGGAACGCTGCTTTGTGGCGTCGGTAACGCGGCCTTCGGCGAGCAATTCGGAAAACATGCGGATGGAAGTGAGCGGCGTTTTCAATTCGTGCGAGACGTTGCTGACGAAATCGGTTTTCTGCCGCGCGAGCTTCAGTTCGGAGTTCAAACTGCTGACGATGAGCCAGCTTCCGACGCCGATGGCCAGCACCAGCACGGCGATGAGCAGGCCGAGCGTGAGCCTGGCCGTGTGCGCGGCTTGCGTGAACTGCGCGGGATTCACGAGATACGCGGCGACCTCCCAATGCGGCAGCGCGTCGCCGATTTCCGTGGCGACGAAGGGACGTTTCCAATTCGCTTGAAATTTTTCCCGCGAAATCACGACGGGCCTGGCGTTGTCGTCGAGCAGCGCGACACAAATCTCATCGCGCAATTCCAGGTCGGCCTGCACGAGTTCGCGGAGTCCATCCACGACGCGCGACAGGTTGAGTTGCGCGCCGAAAATCAGATCAGGTTCGCGGTTGAGGCGATGCCAGAACATGAGCTTGAGTTTGTTTTGCAGAAAGCGGGCGAGCATTCCGTCCGTGCCGTCGCCGATGAGCTGGCTGAACTCGCCTTCAGCGGGAATCACGCGCGACAGATTTTTCTGCTCATCGTCTGCCGTGTCCTTTAGCTGCTGGTAGGCTTCGTTCTGTGGCGTGACTTTGCGCGACTGCGCCTTGTAATTAACTATGTTTTGCGCCGATTGCTGCTGACTGACTGCACCGTTCGCAGCCAACTGTGCCGGTTGGTCAGCTTGAATTTTATCCTCGCTCACCCTCAACTTCTTGGCGGCGCTGTCGAGTTCCATTTTCTCTTTCGCTGGTGGGGCGGCGGAGTTCGCCAAGGCCAGCGATTGCGGCACCTGCTTCTGGCTGCCCGCAAAACTGTTGAACCCATACCCGCGCCGTGCGCTGTTTCCGCCGTTGCTGCTGCTTGCGTAGTCCGGTGAACTGTTCACGGTCGAATTGACGTTGCCATAAACCTCGGCGGTTTCGCGGTTGCCAAGAAACGCGCCGTTGTCCGAATAAAAACTCTTCGCCTCGTCGCGCGCGTTGGCTGATGGCGAAAGAATTTTTCCCGACCGGGTGACGCAGAACCCCACCTCGGCCAGCGGCCAGTGCTGGCGGATTTGAACGTCGAATTGGGCGCCAACTGCGCGCGCGTCTTGATCGCCGACCAGACTTTCAACTTGCGCGCTGAATTCCTGCTGTCGTTGCGCGAGGTTATCGGAGATGTTTTGTGCGAGCGCATCGGTCACATGCTGGCACAGGAGCGACTGCTGGCGTTCGAGTAGGAACTGCTGGTCGCGCAGCGAGCGCACGGCCAGCCACGCGAGCACGAGGCTCGGCAGCAGGACGGCGATCACAAAAACCAGCGCGACTTTTTTCATTTGCCTGCTTGTTGAAATACTCCAATTGCGCCTTCATAACCAAGCTCATTTTGAGTTGCGGCTGTTGTAGGACTGCGATTGCATCATCTTGCGCGAGCCGGAACCATACTGGCCGCTTTCAAACTGGTTGGTGAAGTTGCTGATGTTGTCCAGCTCACTGCGAAGCTGAATCTGAACGGTGGCGGGAGCGTTAGCATAGGCACGGTTGAGCGCGCCTCCTTGTGCGGCGAGTATTTGCGCGGCCTGCTTGTAATTTCCCGCATCCGCCTGCGCCATCGCCGCGTCCTTGGCGACGGCGGTGAGCATGATTTCTTTTTGGGCGACCACCGCGCCGTTCACCGATTTGTCAGCGGCGTCCCGGTCCTCGGTGAAACGGATTTTCACCACGTCATCCGCGACTTCCACCGTCCCGCCATTGAGTTCGTCGGTGTAATTGACTTTGACGCGCGCGACTTCGGGCTTGCTGCCGTTCACAAGACAGCGCAGAAAAAGATAGCGGTTCTGTCCCGTCGTGAACTGGCTCAAGTTCACACTGGCCTTCTGACTTTCAAATTTCTCCGCGCGCCCGATGAAGCCGAGCGGCTGCACCCCGTCGGGACAGATGATTTCAATCCGCACATCGCGGGCGGCAACTGAAAGCATCTCGCCGAGTTCCCTCGCAAAAATTTCCGGAAGTTTTTCCGTGTCCTTGACGTAATAATAATTCGCGTCGCTCGCCTCGGCCAGCGCCGCCATCAAGTCCTCGTTGTAATCATCGCCCACGCCAATCGTCGTGACGGAAATGCCGCGTTCGGCCAACTGGCTGCCGAGCCGGCGCAGTTCGCGCGGTGAACTCGGCCCGACGTTCGCCAGCCCGTCCGAAAGCAGGATGACGCGGTTGATGCGCTTGCTCGAAAGGTATTCTTCAATCTGGCCAGCGCCCATCTTCACGCCCGAATAAAGCGCCGTGCTGCCGTCGGCCCGGATGCTTTGAATCTTTTCCTTCAACGCATTCTTGTCCTCGATCTTCTGCGCGGACACCAGCACCTCGGCGTGGTCGCTGAAAATGACCAGTGAAAAAATGTCGTTCGGCGCGAGACGATCCACCAGTTGCATTGCCGCCTGCTTGGTCTTTTCCAGCTTCGCGCCGGTCATCGAACCAGACTTGTCCAATACGACGGCGAGATTCAACGGCGTGCGCCGTGATTTTTTCTTTCCGGCGATGGCCGAGAGGTCAATCTTCACGACGACCTCCTGCGGCGAGCCTTTCAGCACGACCTCGCGGTCAGGCACAAGTTTCAGTTGCAGGGTTTCTCCGGCGAACAGGTTTGCCAGGCAAGCCGTCGCCAGACCAATGGTGAGCATGATTTTTTTCATGCCTCCACTCTGCCCGATGGCGCGAAGAAGTTGTCAGGCGCAGGTGAAAGGTTTGTAAAAAAATTGTGAGACGCAGGCGGAAAACAGTTTTGCAATTTTCACCGCCACCAGCGAACCTTGGCGCATGACGGAACCGCTTGCGATGGTTTTTTACGAACGCCTCATGCCCGGCAGCCAGTTGGCGAACCGTTTGCGTGATTTGAATTATCGCGTGCTGGCCGTCAACAATGCCGCCCTGCTCGCGGCTTCCGCCGAGCGCGAAACGCCCTTGCTCCTGTTCGTTGACCTCGCCACGCCCGGCGATGTCTGCGGGGCCATTGCCCGGCTGAAATCCGAACCGGCCACCAGCCATCTGCCGGTGATCGCCTTTGCTCCTGATAGCGAACCGGCGTTGCTCGACGCCGCGCAAAAGGCCGGCGCAAATTTTGCCGTCACGGAAACCGCCGTCATCAGCCACCTGCCGCAACTGCTCGAACAGGCATTGCATCTGGACTGATAAAAACTTCCGCTTAACTGGTCTTGAACCTC
>DMQW01000152.1:4969-7249 GCA_003455565.1 Limisphaerales bacterium | reverse complement strand
GCGTGCGGCGCGGGCCGTCCTCGCGGACTTTGGCGATGGCTTCACGACCGACGAACGGCCCTTTGTCCAGCTTCACTGCCCAGCCCAGGCCGGCTTCATAAGGGTTGACGGTTTCGTCCATGTCGTTGCCGTACAGGCGCAGCGCAGCTTCCAGGCGCGCCGCATCCCTGGCGCCCAGGCCGGCCGGGAGCACGCCTTCTGGCCTGCCCTTCTCCAGGATCGCGTCCCACACCTGTCCGACGCGATCGGCCGCCACGAAGATCTCGAAGCCATCCTCGCCGGTGTAGCCGGTGCGCGAAACAAGGACGCTGTGATTGTCAAACTTGAATCCGCCGATCTGATTTTTCTTCAAGTCGGTCACGGTATTCACGCGCATGGCGGAACTCGATGCGCCGGGAATCACGGTGCTGATGAATTCCTTCACGCGCGGGCCTTGCACGGCGATGGCGGCGTAATTGTGCGAGGCGTCGGTCAGTTTAAGTTCACCGGAGAATTTCGCCGACTGCGCTTTCAGCCACGCAACGTCGGGTTCGATGCGCGAGGCGTTGATGACGAGAAAATACACGCCGTCGGAAAGTTTGTAGGCGTAAAGATCGTCAATCACACCGCCGCGTTCGTTGCACATCAAGGTGTATTGGCCTTCGCCGGGAGCGAGCTTGCGGATGTCGTTCGTGAGAACGGAATTCAAAAACTGCTCTGCGCCCGCGCCGCTGACGGTGACTTCGCCCATGTGCGAGATGTCAAAAATCCCAGCGGCATTGCGGACGGCGAGATGCTCGTCGGTGATGCTGGTATATTGCACGGGCATTTCCCAGCCGCCGAATTCGATGAGCTTGCCGCCGAGCTTCTGGTGCGCGGCAAAAAGCGAGGTGCGTTTCAACATGATTTTGTTTCACACAGGAAACACGGTTTCGGGCGCGGACAAAAGAAAAATTGAATTTGATTCGCCGGACAAATTCGTTCTGTCAAAAGACTCAAATCCCCAGCCGCGCCAGAACTTCCTGCGCGAGGACTTCATACGCCGCCGCGCCGGAACTGTATTTGTCATAGTGAATCGTCGGTTGGCCGAAACTCGGCGCCTCGGCCAGGCGCGTGCTGCGCGGGATGACAGTTTCAAAAACTTTTGCGCCGAGCAGATTGCGGACTTCGCCGACGACTTCGTTGGAAAGTTTGGTGCGGCCATCGAACATCGTCATCACGACGCCGAAAATTTCCAGACGCGGATTCACGTTCGCCGCCTGCAACTGGCCGAGCACGCGCGTCATCATCGAAAGGCCTTCGAGCGCGTAATACTCGCATTGCAGCGGCACGAGAATGCCGTCGCTCGCAGTGAAGGCGTTCAGCGTGAGCACGCCGAGCGACGGCGGACAGTCAATCAGGATCACGTCGAAACGTCCGCTGTCCACGACGGGCTTGAGCGCCTGTGCGACGCGGAACAGATGATTTTCCATCCGCGGGAGTTCGATGTCGGCGGCGCACAAATCCACTTCGCTGGGCACGGCTTCGAGCCGCTCGAAAGCTGTCGGTTTTATTTTGTCGGCTAAATTTCCTTCGCCAAGCAGAACCCGATACGCGCTGGCACCTTCGATTTTTTCGAGGCCGACGCCGCTGGTCGCATTGGCCTGCGGATCGAGGTCGAAGAGCAGGACGCGCTGGCCGGCGACGGCGAGCGAAGCGGCGAGGTTGACGGCGGTGGTGGTTTTCCCCACACCACCTTTTTGGTTGGCGACGGCGATGACTTTGGTTGGCACTCGCCTGATTAAATGAAAAGCGCGGCGGCGTTTCAAGCGCGCACCGCGCAAAGCGGAAGATTTTTAAGGCCGGTTCAGCGTCACCGGGCAAAGCTGGCCTGCTGCACGAGCAAAGGATTTTGATTTGGCTGTCCGAAAAATGTGGTCATCGGCTGCAGGCTGATGACGGGGTTGGTGCTGACGGCGATGCCGCCGGACTCGGCCTGGGCCACTTCCGGAGTTACGCCGGAGAACAGCGGATTGCCTGCCAGCGGTGCGGATTTCGAGAACGCCATCAGGTCTTCCGGCGGGGCGTCGGAGCGTTCGGCCACCATCACCCCGACCACCAACAGGAGGCACAGGCTGGTGGCGAAAGCACCGATCATGCCGGGCTTGGCCTCGAACAAATGCAGGAAATTCACCAGCCACGAGGCCTGAACATGGAGGTGTTCGGTCAGGCTCTGGCGGCGGCTGGCCTCGGCGGCGCGGATGCGCGAAATGACTTGTCCGGAGAAGTTGTTGAAGTAGCCGGGCGGCGGGACTTCATGCC
>DMQW01000152.1:0-4818 GCA_003455565.1 Limisphaerales bacterium | reverse complement strand
GACTTCATGCCGCTTGAGCTTGAGCAGGCGGCGCACGTTTTCAAATTTATTTTCGTTCTCGTTCATGCCGGTTTTGCGTATTCGGAAAGGTAGCCTTGCAACTGCTGACGCGCGTAGAACAACCGTGAACGCACGGTGCCGATGTTGCACCCCATGATTTCCGCAATCTCTTCGTGCGACTGTCCCTGCACGTCATGCAGGACCACTACCATTCTGTGAGGTTCTGACAGTTTGAGCAACGCCTCGTTCAAAAATTTTTGCAGTTCCGACAGCCCGGCATTGCGGAACGGCGTCTTGTCCGAAATCAGCGCCACCAGGTCCGGATCGTGCTCGGCGTTGAAATCAATGTCGTTCAGGCTCATGTGCTGGCGTTTCTTGCGCTGCTTGAGGAAATTGATCGTTTTGTTGACCGCGATGCGATAAAGCCAGGTGTAAAAAGTGGAGCCGCCCTTGAAGGTATTCAACGCCTGAAACGCCTTGATGAACGATTCCTGCGCGAGGTCATTGGCGTCTTCATGATTGGACGTCATGTGATAAATCGTCGCGTAAATACGCTGTTGATAACGCTTCACCAGTTCATCGTAGGCGTTCAGGTCACCCCGCCGGGCCTGCCGCACCAAATCCGGCTCCAGCATTCCGGCTGGCGTGTTGGAGTCTATGATGGGAACGGGTTCAGACATAATCATTGAACCGCCAAAGCTCCGGTTTGTTGCGCCAGAAAATCGGCCAGTTCCGACAAGCCCGACCGGCCCGCCGACTCCGGCAGCGCCCGCAACGCCAGTTGCGCCTGCTCCAGAAACCGGTTGATGACCTCCACGGACGGCTCAAAAGTCCCGTATTTCGCCAGCAACGCATTCACGCCCGCAAAATTTTCCGGCTGCCAGTTCTGAATCAAGCCTTCCAATTCCGCGCGATCTTTGGCATCGGCTTTTTCCCACGCGAGCAGTACCGGCCAGGTCAATTTGCCCTTGGCCAGATCCGTGCCGAGCGATTTGCCCGCCTCGGCTTCGCTGCCAAACAAATCCACGCAGTCGTCATAAACCTGATACGCCGTGCCGACCGCTGCGCCGTATTCGCGCAAGGCCGACCGCTGCGCCTCCGTGGCTCCGCTCAAAAATGCCGCCAGATCGCACGACAAGGTGAACAGTTCGCCGGTCTTCATTCCGATCACACGAAAATAATCGCGCCGCGCCGCCGTAAAATTCCGCCGTTGCTGCGTCTGTAAAATTTCGCCGGAAACAACCGTGTTCGTCGCCAGCGAAACCGCGCGGCAGACTTCCGTCGTCGGATAGCTCGCCGCCAGTTTCAAGGCCTGCGCGAATAGGCAGTCGCCGAACAGGACGGCGATTTCATTGCCCCATTTCGCCGCCACGGTCGGATTGCTGCGCCGGATGGCCGCCTCGTCCAGCACGTCGTCGTGGACTAGCGTGGCGAGGTGGACCATCTCGATGATGACGGCGGCTTTGACGTGGGATTCATCCGGTTTGCCGAAACAGCCGGCGGCCAGCGCCACCAGCGTCGGGCGCAGATTTTTGCCGCTGGCATTCAACGCGTGTTCGGCATAAGGCACGATCTGCGGATCAAATTCGTGCGCCTGCCGGATGAGTTGCTGCGTCACGGCATGGAGAAACGGCTCCGCCGGTTCCACAATCTTTTTCCAGGAACGGGCGGAGTCTGAAGCATGTTCGGAACGGGAATTCACCACTTTGGATGCAGCAGCCAGCATTGCGTTGATTTTACTTTCGTCGCGCAGGCGAGTCAAACTTGTTATATTTTGGCCTTCCGACAACAAGAGTTGATGCTTTAATTTTTTGTCAGAATAATGAATGGACTCACATCCGCAGCCACGAGATTCAAGAAAAAAAACGCGGGCGGTTGTCCGCAAGGTGTCAACCCTCTATTTCTTGCCGCCGAGGAATCGTCTCGGAAGGGTGAGCGAAGCGCGCGCGACCACGAGTGCCGTCCGCGCAAACTGGAGCAATGTTCGGGTGAAACCGAGAGCCGATTTCCCGACTCGGAACAACGACCGCGCAAAGCCGAGACCCGTCCGCGCCAGCCGAAGCGTGTTCCGCAAGAAACCGAGACGCTTCCGCGCAAACCCAAGTGGTCATTTCTCGACACCGAGACGCCATTTCGCCGAGCCGAGCGTGAGTTTCTTGAAGCCGAGACGCTGATTATCAGGGATTTAACGCTGAACCGCCAGCCTTGCGACATCAAGGCTGATTCACTGCGCCCCGACGCGGTAGCATCGTCCGAAGTCGTCAGGCTGGAGTCGGTGACTTGCACCACTGAACCATTGCCAGCTACTTCAGCGGATGAATTTCGCCGGTCACTTCCGTTACCACAGGATGGCCTTCCAACACCCGTGGGATGCGCCGTTCCAAGTCGGAATCTTTTCGCGCCAGCATGACTTTTAGGCAGGGTGTTTTTTCGTCTTTCATTAGACCCACATAAACGCCGACCACGCCGGGAAGAACCAACAGTTCATGATCATGATCCGCGAGCACGACGTTGATGTCACGCGAAGGGTTTGAGGAAATACTTTGTTGATGCGAACTCATACAACCTCCCACGAAGAGCAGAGCCGCTGCTGAAATCGAAAGCACCCGTCCGCAAGGGCGCGAACGGGCGCTTTCCAAAACATGGATTTTGCGGAGCAAGTGGCTAAACTCTTAGTTGCCCACCATGGTGGCCGTGCCGCCGAGTTTTCCGCCGACGAACGTGAGCACTTCGTTGATCGGGTTGGCAATCGCGCTGGTGCTGCTGCCGGCATAGAGCAAGCCGACCGCGCGCGGATTGGTAGTCACGTTTTCCACCATGAGCGATCCTGAATCGCCCGCGTTCAAAAACTGACTCTTACTGTTGGCAATCACAATTTGTCCTGTGAATGTTTTGGTGAACGCCGCGCCGCCGGCGCACTCGTTTTCGTAGGCAACGCTGATGGTGGCGTTCAAACCGCTGACCTTGCTGCTGCTCAAGCCCGTGGTGCGCCCACTCTTCTTAACGGCCTGGTTGAGCGAGGCGCCAACGGTCGAGGATGAGATTGTGCCGATTTCCAGAATCGCGCCACTGGTGCTGACCATGCCGGAAATCACTTGGGCCGCCGAGCAATCCACGTTGTTGCCGGGCAGCGAACTCAACTTGACCAGCGTGGCGACGTTCTGGGCGTTAGCGGCGTTGCAGCCCACATCAATCAGGCCGGGTTGGATGATATTGTCACCGGTGGTTGCCACGGTGTTGTTGCCGCCGCTGACGATGTCCGACTCGAAGACGTGGTAGTTGCTGAGAATGTATTGGACCCCATTCACCTGAATCAGCGAGCCAAGTGTGCCGCCGCAACAATAGCCGTTTGCCAGGTCTTTGCGCCACCCGCCCGAGGTGCCGAGTTGAATGGGAGGGGTTTGCATGGCCGTATGGCTTACTCCGCCACCGCCACCGCCTGCGCCCGGCGGTTTTCCGCGAAAAGCCCGAAACTTGTCGGTCAACTTCACTTGCACGCCGACACCACGAAGCTCCGCAGGCAGACCGCGAACGATTTCGTCTTTGGTGGGCGCGTCACGATCCACATAGATGACCAAGGTTGTCTGTCCGGCATCATCCAAGCCGACAGCCGTGCCGAGCACGCCCGGCAGCTTCATCATTTCCGGCGTCACGTCCTTCTGGACGGCGATGACGGCTTTGACGTTGGGATGATCCGTGGTGAGCAACCCGGCGGGAACATCGCCCGCTTGGGCGATAACCTGAATCCCCAAGCAGGCCGCGACGGCCAAGGCTGCACGGGAGAGTTTGCGAATCATATTGGTGAATTTCATAAATTTCATTGTCTTTCTTGTTATAGTTATCTTTACTTGAACTTATCAGTTGTCAGGGAACATAAAGCACGTGGCGTGCCAGTCAAGCGCGGGAGGTAGTAAACTTTCTGTTTCGCAAGTAAACCATGCAGCCCTCTTTGAGGGAATACCCCCGACCCGCTTGGGAGATTTGGCGTCTGGGGAAGCGTGTCTGGCTTTGAGGTAGTGTCACGTCTGCTTTCAAGACAGTTTCGCATGGTTCAGCCTCACTGCGCCTTGACGCGGTAGTATCGCGTCGAGTTCGCCAGCGGCGAATCTGTGACTTGCACCACTGAGCCGTTACCTGACAAATTCGTGAACGTGAACCAACTGATCGGATTCAGCGACGGCGTAACCTGACCGCTGTAGGTATAACCAACTTGAGTGGCAAACGAGAAACTAAAGCTGCTGCCGTTGAACACCGGGTTGAGAATCGTGACGGCGGTGGGCGGCGGATTGGTGACGCTGATGCTGATGCTGTTGGTCGCCTTCCCGCCGAGGTTGTCCGAAGCCACCGCCGCCAGCGTGTAATTACCGGCGGTCAAACTGCTGGCGGTCGCGCTATAAGGAGAGGTCGTATCATTTCCAATCACGCTGCCGTTCACCGAAAATTGAACATTTGTCACCGTGCCATCCGAATCGGAAGCGCTCGCGCCGATGGCAAAGGTTGCAGGCACTTGGAAAGATGCGTTCGGCACTGGATTGGTGATCGCCACGGTGGGGAGATTGTTGACGATGATACTCACGCTGTTCGTCGCTTTTGCGCCGATGTTGTCCGAGGCAATCGCCGTGAGCGTGTAATTACCCGCTGGCAGGCCGTTCGTTGTGGCCGCATACGGTGCTGCGGTTCGGTTTGAAATCACGGTCGAGCCGACGAGGAACTGAACATTTGTCACACTGCCGTCGCTGTCCGAGGCGGACGCTTGAATGGTCACACTGGCGGGCGCGGTGAAGACAGTCCCATCCGGCGGATTGGTGATGAGCACGG
>DMQW01000339.1 GCA_003455565.1 Limisphaerales bacterium | reverse complement strand
GGGGGTCAGCTGGGTATGAGAGTCAGTTTGAAATCGGTTCAAGGCGGCCGGGTAGGGCGCTCGCCCCACCAAAAAATCAAATCACGCCACGAGGTCGCGCCAGGGCGTGAAATTGAGCAGTTCTATTTCCGCCATGTGCGGATGCAAGGCGACCTGCGAAATGCTGGCGTATTCCACTTCAAACGAATTGGTTTTCGGCAGCGGCAGTTCGATCAAAATGGAAAGAATCATGCGGATGACGCCGCCGTGGCAGAAAATGGCGACGTTCTGCCCGGGATGTTTTTTGATGATTTCGCGGAGGCATGGCTCGACGCGCGCGCGAAATGTTTTTCCGCTTTCGCCATTCGGCGAGCCGGAATTTTCAATCTCATGCAGCCACTCGTGGACGGCAAAATTATATTTTGAGCGGACGGTCTCCCAGCCGTGGCCGGTCCAGTCGCCGAAATCAATTTCCCGCAGGTCGTGGAAAATGGTCTGTTGGTGCGGGCTGTTTTTCAGCGTCGGCGCGAGCGTCTGCTGGACGCGTTTCATCGGGCTGGCGTAGATGGCGTCAATCGTCTTGGCCTTGAGATACACCGCGAGAATCTTCGCCTGCCGTTTGCCGCGCGGCGAGAGGTTCATGTCAATGCGCCCGCCAAAAATGCTCTGGTAACGCGCCTCGACTTCGCCGTGGCGGATGAGCAGCAGCCGCGTGGCGGGCGCGGGTGAAGTTTTTTTACGCCGGGAATTCTTTTTGGTGGCCACAGTTTTTTTAGCCTTGAGAAATTGCCTGTTGTTGCGCGGCGAGCAGTTCGCGGATGCCGGTCTTGCCGAGCGCGAGCAAATCGGCGAGCTGCGTGTCGGTAAAGGTGGCTTCCTCGCCGGAGCCTTGAAGTTCGATGAATTCACCGGCGGAATTCATGACGAGATTCATGTCCACGGTGGCGGCCACGTCCTCGGTGTAGCACAAATCCAACAGCGGTTTTCCGGCGACAATGCCGACGCTCACCGCCGCGACCCCGGCGAGAATGGGACTGGCGGAAAGTTTTTTCTCGGCCAGTAATTTTTTCACCGCGAGCGAAAGCGCGACGAACGCGCCGGTGATGGCGGCGGTGCGCGTGCCGCCGTCGGCCTGCAGCACATCGCAGTCCACGCAGATCGTGCGCTGGCCGAATTTTTCCAAGTCCACGGCGGCGCGGATGGCGCGGCCGATGAGCCGCTGGATTTCCGACGAACGTCCATCGAGCCTGCCCTTGTTGATGTCGCGTGGTTTGCGCTGCAAGGTGGAGTAGGGGAGCATCGAGTATTCCGCCGTGAGCCAGCCGCCTTCGACTTTTTGTTCCTTCATCCAGCGCGGCACATTTTCCTCGATGGTGACGCCGCAGATGACGCGGGTGCTGCCCCATTCGATGAGCGTGGAACCGGCGGCGTAGGGCGCAATGTGGTTTTGAAAACGCAGCGGGCGGATCTGGCTGGCGGCGCGTCCGTCGGCGCGGGTGGATGAATCTGACATGGCCGCAATTTTATCGCGGCGCAACGGTTCAAAGCAACGCGGAAAACTTTTTGGCAGTGCCTAATTTTGGTGTGGTGGTTGCATCGCTGCTGCGATGCACGGCAGTGCGGCAGCACCGCCGCCACTAACCATGACACGACCAGCTTTTTGACGCCCGCCGGATTTCAGCCGTTCTTGCCGGCTTCAATTCCCGCGAACAAGCTTTCCAGGTTGTTCAACGGCATTTCACGTTTCGGGTTCAACGTCAGGCGGAGAAAATCCACGCCGTCGGGAACATTGCGGACGGACTTCGGCAGGATTGCGCCCGCCGCGTTCGCGTGGCCGCCGCCCTGAAATTTCTCCGCGATCTTCAACGCCTCGCCGTTGCGGCTGCGGAAGCTGGCGAACACCGCCGTCGCGCGTTTGAACAGCGTCACCAGCACCGGATACTTCGTCGCGCCGCGTTCGAGCAGTTGATGCACCACGAGATTGTTGTTGCCGATGATCGTGTCCACCAGGCCGAGCGTCGGCGAAATTTCCGTGATGTTTTTTTTGCTCCACTCGTAGCCGATGGGATCTTCCACGCGCCGTTTCACCGCCATGACCTCGAGCAGCGGATGGTCAATGAGCTTTTCCAGTTCGCCCTCGATGAGCGTGTGCAGATTCCAGAACTGGTAAATCTTCACCAGCCCGGCGTAATCCCCGGCCAGCGCGAAATCCGGGTCGTCTTCGAGAAACAAATCCGCGACGTTGTTCAGATGCACCAGCCGGTCGAGCGCGGGCGAACCAAGGCCGTTCTGCTGGCACAGTTCGTAGCAGAGCTGGCCGGCGGATTTATTTAAGTCGTGATGGAGATGCGCGTGTTTGGGGACGATCTCGGTGACGTGATGATCCACGACGAGCCAGTCCATTTTATCGAGGCGCGTTTCAAAGGTGAAATCCGTGACCCACGCGGCGCGTTCGCGGAGTTCGCGCTGTTTCCAGAAATTGTAATGGTAGGCTTCCAGCGGCACCGTCTCGCCGTAGAGCTGTTTGGCGAGCCGTTGCAGCAGCAGGCCGGCGACCAGACCGTCGAGATCGCTTTCGTGGGTGAAAATAACTTGCGGCTTGGGCAGCGTCAGCATGGCCGCAGGCTAATTCAATTAGCAGCGCAAGGCGAGCCGGGAATTTTTGCGTCCTTGAATCAAAAGTGACCACCACGAAGAATGCGGACGCCGCTGATTTATACGAATGGCTCTTGACCATTCAAAACGCCGCCGACCTGCAATGGCCCGCCAGCAATCCCGCCAACGCCGGCATCCGCGACCAATTCCGTTTGAACACCTTTCCGCCCGCCAGCACAACCACAACTCCGGCTGCTCCGCCGACTCCACCGCCCGCGACCCCGCATCCGTAAATCAAATTGAAGAAAACGCCAAGCGGCCTTTGGAAACGAAGGCCGCTTTTTTTGAGCTTTAATTTTCTCGACTGCCAAGCTTGCCGGGCGCAAATTTGAGGCCATGAAATCTTCGCGGTTGATCACCTCTGGCGGAATCGTGGCGTTTGTGTTCATGGTTTTCGCATCACTGGTTGGCGCGCAGACATTGCAGACGCTCTGTTCATTCAACGGTGCCAGGGGGGCGAATCCGCAGGCCGCGCTGACGCTGGGCGTTGACGGCAATTTTTATGGCACGACTGCCTATGGTGGCATCTTTAATTCCACTAACAAAGGGATAGGGACGGTGTTCAAAATGACAACCAATGGCACGCTGACCACGCTGGTTTCTTTCAACGGCACCAATGGGGCAGTTCCGGTTGCCGCACTGACGCTGGGCATTGACGGCAATTTCTACGGCACGACTGAAGGCGGCGGTAGCGGTTATGGAACGGTCTTCAATTTCTACGGGACGGCGGCTTACGGCGGTAGCGGTTATGGAACGGTCTTCAAAGTGACGACCAATGGCACATTGACCACGCTGGTTTATTTCAACGGCAGCAATGGAGCGAACCCGATGGCCGCGCTGACGTTGGGCAATGACGGCAATTTCTACGGCACGACTTACGGCGGCGGCGGTAATGGTCAAGGAACGGTGTTCAAGGTGACAACCAATGGCTCATTGACCACGCTGGTT